>CBDTYX010000101.1:0-7148 GCA_965364745.1 uncultured Desulfovibrionaceae bacterium
CCTGCTCGATGGCGCCGGATTCGCGCAGGTCGGACAGCATGGGCCGCTTGTTGGTGCGGTCTTCCACCTTGCGGTTGAGCTGAGCCAAGGCGATGACCGGGATGTTCAGCTCTTTGGCCAGGGCTTTCAGGCTGCGCGAAATATCCGAAATTTCCAGCTCGCGCGAGTCCGTGCGCCGGGAAGAGCGCATCAGTTGCAAATAATCGATAATCACCAGGCCAACGCCCTTTTGGGCATGCAAACGGCGGATGCGGCCGCGCAAATCCAGAGTGGTCAGGGCGGCGGAGTCGTCAATATATATGGGCGCGGCGGTCAGGCCGTCCAGGCGTTTCTGCAGGCGCTCCCAATCGTCGTCGCTAAGGTCGTAGCGGCGCAGCTTGGACAGCGGCACTTTGGCTTCAATGGCCATCATTCTGGAGATGAGCTGCTCTTTGGACATTTCCAGGGAAAACAGCCCCACCGGCACGCCTTGCATGATGGCGGCGTTAAGGCAGAAATTAAGGGCCAAGGCGGTTTTGCCCACAGAAGGCCGCGCAGCGATAATGATCAGATCGGACGGCTGAAATCCGGCGGTCATTTCATCCAGCTTATGATAGCCGGTGGTTACGCCGGTAAGCCCGACTTCCTTGCCCAGGCGCTCGGTAAGTTCGTCCATGAGTTTGTGGACCATTTCGCCGGAACTGGTGAACACTTTGTCTCCGGCTCGGCCGGAAATGGCCATGACCGCCTGCTCGCTTTCATCCAGCAGGCCTTCCACATCAGGCGCCTGATAGCTTTTGCCGATGATTTCCGAGCAAGTATCGATAAGCGATCGTTGCAAAGAACGGTCACGCACGAGTTTGGCGTAATTTTCCGCATTGGCGGCCGTAAGCATGGAACTGGACAGGTCAGCCAAATAGCCCGCGCCACCCGCTTTTTCCAGCTCGCCGCGCACGCGCAGCACTTCCATAACCGTGACCAGGTCCACAGGGTGGTTTTTGCGGTATAGATCCAAAAAGGCGTTAAAGATCAGCTGGTGGGCGGGAAGATAGAAATCATCCGGCTTGATCATATCCACTACCAGGTGCAGGGCGTTGTTCTTAAATAAGATGGCCCCGAGCAAGGCCTGCTCGGCCTCCACGCTGTGGGGCGGCACCTTGCTTAAGAGCTGCGCGTCCTGCTCTTGGGGCGTGTAAACCCCTGCCCCCTTAGAGGAAGCTCCGGGCATGGCGGGCGCGTTTTCAGGCGCAAAAGCCCTGCCGTCTTCAAGATCGGCAGGGCTTTCAATCATATCAGGCAGTAATGGGTCCATACCGACCCTCATTATTCGGCTACAGGCTCTTCCACAGGCGCTTGCGCGATTTCTTCAGCAGGAGCTTCCTCACTGTCAACGGCCCTTTCCGCAACCACGGACACGGGCAGTTCAACCACAACGTCGGCGTGCAGGCGCACGCGCACCACATGGGTGCCCAAGGTGCGAATGCTGCTGTCGAGCAGAATGCGGCGACGGTCTACGGAAAGCCCCATGGCTTCCAGGACTTCGCCGATGCTGTGCGCGGTAACCGAGCCGTACAGCTTGTTGTTTTCACCTACGCGCATGGGAATAATCACTTCCGCAGCCTGAATGCGTTCGCCCAAGCTGGCGGCCTGCTGCCTCAGTTCAGACATGCGGGCTTCCAGCTTTTTGCGTTCAGACTCAAACACCTTCATATTGCCGGGGGTGGCCGGCATGGCCAGCCCGTTGGGCAGGAGGAAGTTGCGGCCGTAACCGGCGCGCACGTCCACCACCTCCCCGAGGTAGCCCAACTTTTCCACGTCAGCTCTAAGTATAACTTTCATGCCAATCTCCTTTTTGTTCCTTTGCCCGGAGCGCTAAACCACGCTCTTCTTCCTGACCAGGCTGGAGTGGTTGGCAGTGTAGAACATCAGGGCCATTTGCCGGGCGCGTTTAATTTCCCGGGTGAGCATGCGCTGATGAAAAGCGCAGTTGCCGGTAATGCGGCGGGCAATGATTTTGCCGCGTTCAGTGACAAAATCGTTCAGGATGTCAATGTGCTTGTAGTCCAGGGGCAGATTTTTATCCGCGCAGAAGCGGCAAAACTTACGGCGCGGGGGAAATTTTTTCTTAAAAGTCATATTAGGCAGCCTCCTCCGCGGTTTCGTCCAGGCGCACGGTTAAGAACTTGAAGATACCTTCATTGAAGCGGATGTTCCGCTCGAGTTCAGCCACGCAGGGCGCAGGCGCCGTGTACTCCAGGCGCACGTAGTAGCCGCGCATCTGCTTGCGCACCGGATAAGCCAGATCGCGCATGCCCCAATGGTCAGCCGCAACAATGCTGCCGCCTTCCTTCTGGATTATTTCCGTAAGGGAGGCGAGCATGGTGTCGCGCGCATCCGCCGCCAGCTCCGGAGAGATGAGCAGCAGAGTCTCAAATTTTCTCATAGGTTTCTCCTTATGGACTAATGGCCTGCCCTCCAAGGGCAAGCAAGGTTGAGCCCGCTTAAATAGCCGGGTTCTCAATTTCTGTCAAGCTACAATTGTGTGGCGCGCCGTTTTTGGATGCGGCTCAATATTCAGGGGCATTAAGATCGCCCATGCAGCAAAATATTTCGTGCGGGATGGAGTCCTGCCAGGCGGCCAGCTCCCAATCCTGCACAGCGCAAGTCTCCGGTCCTCCCAGAACATATACGGTATCCCCGGCGGCGGCGCCCGGGATGTGGCTTACGTCCAGGGGGGTGAGCTGCATGCACACCCGGCCGACTACCGGGGCGCGCTGCCCGCGCACCACCATGGCCGCGCGGTTGGAGAGGCGCCGGTTGTAGCCGTTGGCGTATCCGCAGGCGGCGATGCCCACCACCATATCCCGGTCAGCGGTGAAGGTGCGCCCGTAGCTGATGCTTTGCCCTTTGCGCAGAGCATGCACCTGAACGAGGCGCGTGGAAATTTCCATGACCAGCTTGAGTTCCTGCCCCAGGCTTTCCTGGTGGGTGCCGTGGAAGGGGTTGTGCCCGTAAAGGGATATGCCGGCGCGGACAATATCCAGGCGCGCCTCGGGGTAGGCGAGCGCGCCGGCGGAATTGGCCAGGGAGGCTTTAATGTCCGGGTAAGCGGTTTTAAGCGCGGCCGTGATGTCTTTAAGCGTGGCGATTTGTTGCCCGGTGAACTCCGCGCCGCTTAGTTCATCGGCCACGGCAAAATGCGACATGGCGATGAGCGGTTTAATCGCGGGCATGTTTTGCAGGGCGCCCAGCAACTCGGGCAGGTCAGCTTGGCCGAAGCCCAGCCGGGCCATGCCGGTGTCGAACTTGAGAGCGACTTTGGCGGGCCTGTCCGGCGAAGCTTGGGCGGCCAGCATGTTTAACTGCTCCATGCTTGCGGTGAGGCTGATGATGTCTTTGGCGGAGGCTTGCGCGGCTTCTTCGGTCGTGAGCGGACCGAACAGGGAAAGTATGGGGCAGGCGATGCCTTGCTCGCGCAGAAACGTCCCTTCCGGAATAATGCCCACGGCCAGGGCCGGCGCGTCGGCTTCAAGCATGGCTCTGGCGCAAGGAATAAGGCCGTGTCCATAAGCATCGGCCTTTAGCACGGGCATGACCTTTGTGGCGCAAGCATTGCGCAGCACGGCATAGTTATGTTTTAAGTTGTCCAAAGAAACGCGGATTTTTACGGGGCTGTGTTTTGAGAAATCTTTATTCATGGGTAATGGGTAAGGTGGGGTTGAAGTTGCTTTTCCTGTTGAAAAAGATGTGTTAAACAGCCGCTCGGGCGAATGCCCCGGAAGACAGCGGCAGGTTACGGGTAAACCAGGCTGGAGTTTAGCAAAAAATCAGCTTGTGGTCCACGAGTTTCACGTTTATACGTAGCAGACGGTAAGCAAAGAATCAACCCCCGGAGCGTTTTGATTGAGCACGGCTTTAATTGGGCGGTCTTCATTTAAGCCTTGTTTCAGGCTGGTAACCAGGCATTTGCCGGCGGCAACATTTTTTGTTCTGGCCGGGCTGCTTTGGTTTGCCGTTTCCGCCCAGGCCGAATCAACAAGCTCTCCGGCGCCCGAAGCTGAGGAATTGCGCTATGAGTTGGAGCCCATAACGCCAAGAACTTCCGAACCAACCACTCCCCCTGCTGTTGAAGATTTCAAAACGTCTCAACCCGACTTTAGTAAGGGGGCTGAGCCGCAGTCGCGCGGCGCAACTGAATCGCAGCGGCCCATGCAAGAGACATTTTCACCCGCTCCGAATCCCACCCCCGTTTCCAGACCTGCCCCCAAGCCGGAGCCCACCCCAAAACCGGCGCCAATGACTGACTTGCCGCCTACGTCTAAAACCGCAACTCAAAAGGCCGGAACTGCTGCTGCACCTGTGCATGAGGCCGCTCAGCCGCCCGCTGTGAACAAGGGCGTTGCTGAAAAAACAACCCGTTCGCCCGCGCTGGTCGGCAAGCAAGATCAAATTAAAGCGCAAAGCGGGTCTTACAAGCCCGAAGGGGGCGCAAACCTTGGCCGGAACTCTTTGTCCGGCGCATCTTTTAAGGAAACCGCCCCGCAATGGGTTCGCCGCGCTGTGGAAAATCGTTCGCAAGCAGGGGGTTCCCGCGAGGCAACGTTTGAAGCCCTGCCTGTTGCCGGCGGGGACCTGGCGCAAACGCCGCCGGCTCCTCAAAGCGAAAAAGAATCCTCCCAGGAAGAAAGTGCTGCGGAAAATACATCCCGGCGCGAAGGCACGGTCGACATCAGCGAAGATGAGGATATCGGCTATGGCGCTGTGGATGCGCCAGTGGTTTCGCCCCGGCGCAGCGCGGAAACAGCGCCTCCCGGCGCAATGCCGCCCGAAATGCGGGCTCGCGCGCGCGCGCCGCAAGAGCAGGCCGCAAGCGAGCCCCGGGATGAGCGCATTCCGGAAAATCTTGGCCCGTACGCCTGGGTTCCGGCAAAAGAAGCGCCGCCGTCGGAGTCTGAAAGCGACGAGCTGCCTTGGGAACTCAGCGCCGATAAAGTCACCTCCTATAACCAGAACAGCGTGGTGGACGCGGAAGGAGAGGTTTTTCTGCAGCACGGCCGGGAATATATCAAAGCGGACTTTGGGCGTTATTTTGCGGATACGGGCTGGGTTTACCTTAAAGGCAATGTGGAAATCTACTTTGGCTCGGACCGCCTGAGCGGCGATGAAGCCGAATTCGACCTGGCCAACAAAGTGGGCTGGGTTAAAAACGGGCAGGTGTTTATGGCCGGCCCCCACGTATATTTAAGCGGGGAGCGGGTGAACAAAAACTGGGGCGATACCTACACCTTCCGCAACGCCAAAATAACCACCTGCGACGGCGATGTGCCCGCCTGGTCGCTGCATGCGGAAGACGCGGTGGTGGAATTGGACGGTTACGCCCGCTTATGGGGCAGCAGTTTGGCCATTAAGAACCAGAAAATAGCTTATTCGCCGTACATGGTCGTGCCGGCCAAACGGGACCGGCAGAGCGGATTTTTGGTGCCCCGCGCGGGGCAGGACAGCCGCAAAGGCTTTTACTGGGATCAATCCTATTACTGGGCTGTGGATGAAAATCAGGACATGACTTTCAACGCGTATCTGATGACCGACCGGGGCGCTATGCTGGGGGCGGAATACAGGGCCAAGCGCGAATGGGATGAGAATTTGTGGCTGCGCGCCGATTACCTCCATGATTCTGAAACTTGGGACAACGCCGGCGACAACTATTTCGACAACGGTTATTTGCGCACCAACTCAGAACGCTATTGGCTGCGGGGCATGTATGACGGCACGCCTTTTTCCGACCGCAACTGGAAGGTTAAGGCCAATGTGGACTACGTGTCGGACGGCTTCTTTTTGCGGGAATTTAAGAATGACCCCGGCGGTTACAGCGCCACGCGGGATTACTTGGAAGAATCCTTTGGCCGCACCCTGGCGCCCTGGTCCAGCAATCGGGTTACCGAGGGCGTAATTTATCGCGACTGGGATAGGGTTACGGTTTCGGCCGGCATGCGCTATGAGCAGAATCCTTATCTGGGCAACGGCAACCAGCCGCGTTCATCGGACGTGATCGCCCAGAAGCTGCCCGATGTTAACATGTACCTGCATAAGGGCGGGGTGTGGGACGGTTTGTCTCTGGAAGTGGAAGGCGAAGGGCAAATGGTTTATTTCTATAGGCGTGACGGGGTCAAAGGCATGCGCTATGACCTTAACCCCAAGCTGAGCCTGCCCCTGCGCAGCGACTAC
Source organism: uncultured Desulfovibrionaceae bacterium (assembly GCA_965364745.1). Lineage (GTDB taxonomy): Bacteria > Desulfobacterota > Desulfovibrionia > Desulfovibrionales > Desulfovibrionaceae > JAVBRZ01. The sequence goes on from CBDTYX010000101.1 coordinate 6,205, forward strand.
GGTTCGATTATTCCCCAGGCGGCTTTACGCGGGACCGCCTATCAGGTTGGGGATGAAGGCAGAATTCAGGGTGATACGGGCAGCAGCGACGACAACAGCCGGCTGATGCCCGAATTTTCCGTGGCCGGGTTTACGGAGTTTGCTCGTAACTACACTTTTGACAACGCTGTTTTGACTGTAAATGAAGAAAGTGTGGGCAAGGGGCGTTGGAGCGGCATGCGGCACAGCATTCAGCCCAGAGTGGAGTACCTTAAGCGTTGGGACGTGAACCAGGACGACTTGCCGTACTTCGACTCCGTTGACCGCTTGGAGCCGCGCGATGAAATCGTATATTCCCTCACTAACCTGCTTACAGTGAGGCGGGAAAGCATAGTTCTGGACAAAGATAAAACCCCCGTGCTCCGCGACGACTACATTGACTTCGTGCGTTTTAAGCTGGAAACGGGCTATGATTTTGACGAAGCGCGGCGCACCTGGAGGCGGGATGCTTATAAACGGCGCCCGTTTATGGACATCCTGGCCGATCTGACCGTGACTCCCGGCAGTTGGTTCAGCATAAGCAGCCGGACCTGGTGGTCGCCTTACAATGGCGACTTCACTAGAATGAGCAACAGCGTGACCGCTTGGGAACCGGGCATCGGCCGAGCCAGCTTCGGGCTTGACTCAAGGCGCAGGCCGGATGAGTATAAACGCTGGCGCTCGGACATTTTATACCGCGACCTGTCTTTGCTGCACCGGGGCATGATTTCTGAGGATGAGCTTTTGAGCAACAGATTCCGGGATTCGGTGGACCTTTTATATACCGATATCCAGTTGGACTATTTTGATCCGTTTACGTTCAAATTCCAGCAGTGGTATGATTTGCGCGCCAATGAAAATCAGGAAACCCATCTGTCGATTTTATACACGCATCAGTGCTTCCAGTTGGAGGCGTATATGTGGTG
>CBDTYX010000102.1:0-7127 GCA_965364745.1 uncultured Desulfovibrionaceae bacterium
CGGCCTTGGCGCGGGCCTTTTATTTTTTGTCAACGCGGCGCTTATGCCTGGCATTGCGCTTGTGTTGGAGGCTGTGGACTTCAATGCACGGGTTAAAAGCGCCTTCCTTGTGCTTACCGGCGAAGGACGCACGGATTTTCAGACGTCGTACGGCAAAACTCCTGTGGGGGTTGCGCTTGCTGCCAAGCAATACGGTCATCCGGTCATTTGCATTTCCGGAAGCCTCGGCAAAGGCGCTGACGATGTCTATGCCTGCGGCATAGATGCTGTATGCAGCATCGCTCCAGGCCCCATCAGCCTTGAGGCCTGTATGGCCGATAGCGGCAGGCTGCTTGCAGATGCGACCGAGCGCGCATGCCGCATGCTCAAGGCTGGGATGCGGATGACGGAAGTGGAAACCGTGCACGCGGACTAGACCATATCGATGCGGCCCTAACCACATATATTGTATAAACAGGCTCAGATTATTCCATTTTGGGCTTGACCGTTTTTTTTTGAGGGGGGATAATTTTTCCCGGGCAGCTGATTCGTCTGCTTCAAGGCCGTCAAAATATAACATTGATTATTTTGGCGGGCGGATTCCAATGCATCTGCCCGAGGATTGTTTTTCCCTTCCAGCTGCGTTATTCTTCATATGTTATGCAAGAAAACGCTTTTCCAGTCTATTGATATAAGCTGTAACCAGCAATAAAGGCCACTCAGATGACCTCTGCCCCTTTGCCCCCCGAAACGATACATGAACTTATGCGTTCCCTGCCGTCCATGAGCGCTGTGCTGGACACCATCGAGTCTCCGTCATCCATGGGGCTTGATCCAGAAACAGCCGCGCTGTGCGCCGCGCTTGCCGAGCGTACGCCGCGTCCGCTTTTGCGCGAGGCCATTGAAGATTTTCTCGATACGCAGCGTGAGGCTGTCCGGCAAGGCCTGATTAAGGATAAAAGCGGGCTGGCTTTGCAGGCGCTGCTGCCGCATATTGCGCAACACGCCGCGCAAGCGGCCGCTCCGCGTTTGCGTCGGGTCATTAACGCCACCGGAGTGGTTATTCACACCAATCTCGGTCGGAGCCTTTTGGCGGAGGAAGCTGCTGCTGCTGCGGCTGAGGTCGCCCGCAGCTATTCCAACCTGGAATTTGACCTGGAAGCGGGTGAGCGGGGCAGCCGGCAAAGTCATGTGGAGGAGCTCATATGCCGGCTGACCGGCGCCGAGGCGGCCATTGCGGTCAACAACAACGCCGCCGCTGTGTTGCTTATTCTCGATACCTTGTGCAAAGGCTGTGAGGTCATTGTCTCGCGGGGCGAGTTGGTGGAAATAGGCGGTAGTTTCCGCATTCCGGCGGTCATGGAAAAAAGCGGCTGCATTTTGCGGGAAGTGGGGGCCACCAACCGCACCCATCTTGCCGACTACGCTGAAGCGGCAGGCGAGCGAACTGCCGCCCTGATGAAGGTGCATACCTCCAATTACCGGATCATAGGTTTTGCTAAAGACGTTTCACGCCGGGAGCTGGCGGCCCTGGCCAGAGAAAAGGCGCTGCCCCTCATTGAGGATTTGGGCAGCGGCCTGCTGCTCGATTTGGCCGCCTTGGGCGCGGCCGCGCTCGGCAGCGAACCGACGGTTCGGCAAGTGCTCGCCGATGGCGTGGATGTGGTTACCTTCAGCGGCGATAAAGTTCTCGGCGGGCCGCAAGCCGGCATCATCGCCGGCAAGGCGGAGTATGTCGAGCGCATTAGAAAAAATCAGCTGCTCCGGGCCGTGCGTATTGATAAATTGACCTTGGCGGCTTTGGAGGCCACTTTGCGTCTTTATACAGATCCCAATCTTGCCAAAGAACGCGTGCCCACTCTGCGGATGATCTGCATGGCTAAGGATGAATTGCGCCAAAAAGCGCAAGATCTGGCCGCGCTTTTGTCTCAAGGAGGCGGAATTTCGGTCGAGGTGCGCGAGGGCGACTCCCGCGTGGGCGGCGGCGCGTTTCCAGAAGCTGATTTACCCACCTTTATGGTGTGCGCGACGCATAAGAGCATTGCTTCCGATGCTCTGCAACGGGCGCTTTTGCGGGGTAATCCTCCGGTTCTCGCCCGCGTCGAGCAGGATTGTCTGTGTTTTGATCCAAGAACGCTGCAGGATGGGGAATTTGCCGAAACAGCGGCAGGCCTGCGCAAAGTTTTAGCCTCTCTTGCGTGATCAACCCGGCGGGCGGGAAGGTTGCATGAAGTCAGCCAGCGCGTCTTCAGTCAACTGCGCGCCGTTTGCAAATACGCCGGTGATCTTTCCCGCATCGCAAACCAGAACCTGATCGGCCAGGCGCCGGGCCTGGCGTAGCTCGTGTGAAACCATGATGATGGTGTATTTTGCGGCCAGCTCTTGCAAAAGTTCCTCAATGCCTCTGGATGCGTGCACATCCAGGGAGGCGGTCGGCTCATCCAGCAATAAAACAGCGGGTTGCAGGGCCAACAGGCGGGCCAGACAGAGCCGTTGCTGCTGTCCGCCGGACAAGCGTTCGGCCGGGGTATCCAGCCGATCTTTCAATTCATCCCATAAGCCTACCATTTCCAGTGCAGCCTGAACTTTGTCCGGAATTTCCCGGACAGACGCGCCGGCCGCCAGGTTGAGCGGCATGGCGATATTGCGGTATACGCTGACCGGAAAGCAGTTCGGGGTCTGAAAGAGCATGCCCGCGCGCAGGCGAAGCTCCTCGAGCGGCACTTTTCCGGCATAAATATCACACGGGCCTTGGCCGAAATCCACATCTACCTTTCCGCTGGTCACGCAGCCGGGAAATTCTTCGTTCAGGCGGTTGACCGTGCGCAGGAGCGTTGTTTTTCCGGAACCCGAGCGGCCGACCAGCACGGAAATTTTGTTGGCCGGGAAGGCGGCGTTGATGTTTTGCAAAACCGCTTGTTTGAAAAAAGATACCGAAACATCGGCCAGAGATACTAAGCCCGCCATGCTGCGCCTCCTTGCCGGCGGCGATGGTATTTGGCCCCTATAAATGCGGCCAGGAGAATCAGCCCGCCCGCGATAATAAGAAGAACCAGGGACGCGCCGAACGCCCGCATGAGCTCCGCCTCGGTTTGGTATTCAGCCGTATGATAAAATATGTAAAAAGGTAGGGCTTCGAATTTTGCCCCCAGCCCGGCCGGGAGCCCGGCATTGGCCACAACGCCGGTGAGCATGATGACTGCGGTGTCTTCAGCGCAGCGCCCGAACGCCAGGATGACGCCGCTTAAGATGCCTGGCGCGGCCGTCGGCAGTTGCACCTGGAAGATACGCTGTTCTTTGTTGAAGCCCAAGGAAATCGCGCTCAGCTTCAGATCCTGGGGCACGGCATCAAGCGCTTCCTTTGTGCTGACGATCAAGACCGGCAGCACCAGCAGCGCAAGGCACCCGGTGGCCAGCAGGAGGCAGGTGTTGGCCTGCGGCATAAAGGTATGGCGCAGGAAAAGAATCAGCGTGAAGCCGAACAGACCCATGACAATGGATGGGGTGCCGGCCAGCATGTCAATAGCCGCCCCGGCCGCTGATTTTACCTTTGGCGATGCATATTCGGCCAGAAAAATGCCGCAGCCGACGCCGGGGAACAGCGCCAGGCAAAGGGTGATGCCCACCAGGCAGAGGCTGCCGGTTAAAGCCGGCCAAAGGCCGTCCCAAACCGGCTGTTTGCCCAGGACGGCATCCATGGGCGGCGTTTCACCGAAAAGCAACTCACTGCTGAGGGTGGGGAGGCCTTTGGCCAACAAAAAAACAAGCAGGCCGCCGACGCACAGAAAAAGCAGCAGGACCGCAAAGGGCAAGGCGGCTTTAAGCAGGCGGAAAGGTAACGGGCGTTTCATGGGCGCCTTCTTTCCGCCTTGCCGGCGTCGGTCCGCAGCCGGCGCAAAGCGAGGCTCACGGCCGCGGTAATGAGCATGAGCAAAGCTCCGGCGGCAAACAGTGAATTATAAGCCGCGCCGCCTACTTCGTTGGCCGTGACCAGAGCCATGTGTGCGGTAAGGGTGCGCAGGCTGTCGCCCAAAGCCAGAGGAACCTGGGGGGCGTTGCCCGCCAGCATGAGCGGAATGAGCGTATCACCGAAAGCGCGGCCGAGACCAAGCAGGGCCGCGGCGAGCAAGGTGTTTCGCGACTTGGGCAGCACAAAAAAGCAGAGCAGTTCCAGGCGGTCCAGGCCGACGGCCAAACCGCCGGGGCAAAGTTTTTCCAACCGAGGGCCGAGGCCGGCCTCCAGAATCAGCACCATGGTAGGCAGGGTCAGAAGCGCCAGCACCACAGCGGCTGCGGCCCAGCAAAAGCCCGAGCCGCCAAGCCAGGATCTGGCCAGGGGCGTGACCAGAAATACGGCCGCAAAGCCGTAAACTACAGTGGGAACAGCGCTCATCAGCCGAAGGCAGCCCCGGACCGGAGTGAGCAAAAGACTCTTGGGCGAGGTGAGGATCCAACAGCAAAGCGCCATAGATAAGGGCCAGGCCAGGAGCAAGGCTGAGAGCGTCAGAATGACGGATCCGGCCAGCATGGGCAGAATGCCGAATTCACCCTGATACGGCCGCCACGACCAGGCGAGCACCCCGTCCGCGCCCTGGTGCAAAAAGGCCGGGACCGCGAAAATTATGATCATGGCGAACATAAGCCCGATGCCGGCCAGGGCTGTGCCCGCCGCCAGGCGGACGGGGAGGGCGGCGCGCCGCCCTCCCTTTTTTATACTGAAAAGCGGCTTCATTTTCCGCCTGTGGGGATGTACCCGGCTTTGACGATAATTTCATCGCCCTCGGGGCTGTAAATGTAGTCTATAAACGCTTTAATCAGGCCCTCAGGCTGGCCTTTGGTGTTCATATATAAAAGCCTGGTGATTTTGTACGAGCCGTTCTTGGCGTTTTCCTGGGAGGGCGTCATGCCGTCCAGGATCAAAGCTTTGATGGAGTCGTCCAGGTGGCCGATGCCTACATATCCTATGGCGTTTTCATCTTGGGCCACCGCGGTTTTCATGGCCCCGTTGGAATTGACCACGTTGCTTTTGGCGGAAACCGCGCCGTCAGCAATGGCCAGGGTTTCAAAAGTTTCCCGCGTGCCGCTGCCGTCTTCCCGCATATACAGGGAAATGGACGCATCCGCGCCGCCCACATCTTTCCAGTTGGTAATTTCGCCGCTATAGATTTTGGAGAGTTGCTCTTTGCTCAAGCCGCCCACCGGGTTGGCGGGGTTGACCACCGCGGCTACGCCGTCAATGGCGAACGGCCGGCTGACCAGGCCGTATTTTTCAATTTCTCCCTCTTTGAGGGCGCGGCCCGTATTGCCGATCTGCACCAGGCCTTCGCCCACTTTCTGGACGCCCACCCCGGAACCGCCGCCCGCAACCGTAATGCGGATTTCCGGGTTGGCCTGCATAATTCTTTTCGCGGCTTCTTTCATTACCGGAATATGCGCGGTACCGCCGGCAATATCCAAAGTCCCGCTCAGACCGGCAAAATTATCCAGCCCGGCGGACCGGGCCATGCCCGCTGGAAACAACGCCAGGACGGCAATCAGGGAAAAAACAACGATAATGCGATTCATAAAACCTCCTGTGTGAAATGTGCGCCGTCCGGCCGCAAAAATTCGCAGGTCAACGGCAATTTTATTCGCACAGGCGGTTTAGTTTAAGAAAAAGGCGTCGGGTAGAAGCCGGCGCGCCATGCCTGCACGAAAAAACCTTGCAATCTTGGACACACCGTGTCCGTATACGCAAAGTCTCAATACTTTTTGAAATGCATGGCGGCCTCTTGGGGAAAAGTTAATGTGCAGCTTGTTGGGCTATTATCCCACTCTCAAAATGAATTCAAGCAAACTGTTCAAATAAGCGGGGCATCGCGAAATTTTAGCTGGCGGAAGCGTATAGGAGTCGAACCTACAGAGGACGTTTTCTGCCCCCCACTGGTTTTGAAGACCAGGCGCCACACCGGTGACGAAACGCTTCCCCAGTATGGAACGCCCAATACCCTTTTCTTGCGGACAAGTAAAGGACGCCGGCTAAAGGTCTTAGCCGCGTGACAACACCGGACTCATAATATAATATCGGCGGCATAAGGAGCGTGTATGCCTGTTGTAATGGGAACGGCCGGGCACATCGACCACGGCAAGACAACTTTGATCAGAGCCCTGACCGGGGTGGATTGCGATCGCCTGGAAGAGGAAAAACGCCGGGGCATCACCATTGAACTGGGCTTTGCCGAACTGCGCCTGCCGGAAACAGCCGCCGGGGCCGAAACGGACAGGCGGGAGCGGAGCATTTCCGTTATTGACGTTCCCGGGCACGAACGCTTTGTGCATACTATGGTGGCCGGGGCTTCGGGCATAGATTTTGTGCTCATGGTCATTGCCGCGGATGAAGGCGTCATGCCGCAGACCCGCGAGCACCTGGAAATCTGCTCGCTGCTCGGCATCCGGCGCGGCGTTGTCGCGGTGACCAAGATCGACGCCGTGGACGCGGATCTTCTGGCTTTGGCCCTGGAAGATGCGGCCGCGTTTTTGAAGGGTTCTTTTTTGGAGGGCGCTCCGGTCATTCCCGTTTCTGGGCAGACCGGGCAGGGGCTGGATAAACTGGTCCACGCCCTGGCCGAATTGGAAGCGGCCTTTGCTCCGGTGCGATCGCAAGACTTGCTGCGGATTCCTGTGGATAGAATTTTTACCCTGCACGGGCACGGCACAGTGGCCACCGGCACCATGATCGCCGGAAAGCTTAAACTGGGCGATACTGTGCAGGTTTACCCCGGAACACGGCAAAGCAAGGTGCGCGGCCTGCAAAATCACTGGGGAAAGATCGAAGAGGCGCAGGCCGGGCGCAGAACTGCCGTGAATCTGCCGGATCTGGCTGTGGAAGATATCCGCAAGGGCGATGTCCTCAGCCTTCCGGGCAGTCTGTTTCCCAGTGAGCGCTGGCTGGCCTGGGTGTCTTGCTTGACCTCATCGCCCAAGGCCATTCGCAATCGGGCTGAAATTCATTTGCACCACGGCGCTCGTGAAATGCAGGCCAGACTGTATTTTATGGACCGCGACGCATTGGCGCCCGGCGAGTCCGGCCTTGCCGAGATCCGCCTGCCGGAAGCGGCTGTCGGCGTGTTCGGCGACAGGCTTGTGTTTCGCTCCTTCTCGCCCTTACA
>CBDTYX010000103.1:0-7120 GCA_965364745.1 uncultured Desulfovibrionaceae bacterium
CGGAAATGGCTGAAATGGACGAGTCCGTGCGCGCGGTTACCGACCCTCTGGACGCTGTGGGCAACACCACCAAGGCCGTGACCAAGGGCTACGCCATCGGCTCCGCCGGTCTCGCCGCCCTGGTGCTCTTTGCCGATTACACCCATGCCCTGGAAGGCGTGGGCCGTCACGTCAGCTTTGACTTGTCCAACCCGGCCGTGATTATCGGTCTGTTCATCGGCGGCCTCGTGCCTTACCTGTTCGCCTCCATGGCCATGGAAGCCGTGGGCCGGGCGGCCGGTTCCGTGGTTACCGAAGTGCGCCGCCAGTTCAAGGAAATTTCCGGCATTATGGAAGGCACCACCAAGCCTGACTATTCCCGGGCTGTGGACCTGCTTACCCGTGCGGCTATCCGTGAAATGATCATTCCCTCCCTCTTGCCGGTGCTGGTGCCGGTGGTTGTGGGGCTCGGCATGAAGTACCTCATGGGTCCGGACGCCGGCGTGCAGGCCCTGGGCGGTCTGCTTATGGGCACCATCATCACCGGTTTGTTTGTGGCTATTTCCATGACTACCGGCGGCGGCGCCTGGGATAACGCCAAAAAATATATTGAAGACGGCAACTTCGGCGGCAAAGGCTCCGAGACTCATAAAGCCTCCGTTACCGGCGACACTGTGGGCGACCCGTATAAAGACACCGCCGGCCCGGCCGTGAACCCGCTCATCAAGATCATCAACATTGTGGCCCTGATGATCGTGCCTTTGGTAGCTTAAGCAGCGGATAAACAAAAAATGAAAAAGGCGGCCACTCTACACTTAAGAGCGGTCGCCTTTTTTACGGTTATGTGCATATGACGGCGCAGTTGTATTACGTTTCTTCTAAGCCGGATGATTCTGCGCGGCCGGCGGAATTGAAAGAGCTGGCAAGTCTGCTTAATTGGCAGGGCGTAGATCGCTTTTTTGCCGCCGGCACAGGGAAGAATTTGTCCGGATTGGGGGAAGTTTCAATGTTGACTCCGCCTGTGGATATCCCGGCAAACGGGTTCATTTATGGCCAAGTCTCTTCCACCTTTGATCGGGCCTGGAAATTGCTCAGGCATGGTTTGTTGCCGGTCTGGGGCTTTGCAATGGCAGCCGTTCAGACTAAAGGGCGCGGGCAACTGCGACGCCGCTGGAGTTCTGAGCCGGGTAATCTTTACGTCACTTTTCGCCTGCCTGAAGATATGAATGTGGAAGCCGGCGCATTGCTCACCGGCTATCTTTTACAGCGGGCTTTAGCCGCATTGGGTGCTGCCGTGCAAGTAAAGTGGCCCAACGATCTTATTCAGGACGGTTGCAAAGTGGGCGGCATTTTGCTGGAAGAGCGGGGCGGGGTGGTGCTCGCCGGTATGGGATTGAATTTCGCCCATGCGCCAGGACGGCCTGAACCGGCGGCTGGAGAAGAGGGAACGCATTTTTTCCCGGCCGGAGTGCTGCGCTCTGAAAATAACCTTATAAACACGCGTCCGCCCGCCATGCTCAATGTCTGGCTGGAGCTTGTGAAACAAATAACTTTGAGTTATGAACAAGACCTTGCCTGTCGGTCGCTTGAGCAAAGACTGGCTTTGTTGGAAAATTGCCTGGCGTTTAAAGGCGCTGTGGTTACTGTGCATGAGCCGGGTTTTTCCGATGCCGATTCTTCCTGCCATGAACACAGAGTTTCCGGGCAAATAATGGGATTAGGTCCTAAAGGCGAGTTGCGGATATTGCTTTCATCCGGCCGCGAGCGATTGTTGCACAGCGGCAGTTTAAGTTTTGAAAATAACTGAAATTTATTGCTTAACTATGTTGTTTTTATGAGGATGCCATGAAAAGTTTTGACCAGGTATTGGAAGAGATCAGAGGCAAGCGCATACTGGTCGCCAACCGGGGTATCCCGGCGCGCCGTATCTGTCGGGCCATCAGGGAGCGTTTTGACGCCGTGGCCGTTATGACCGCCACCGACATAGATAAAACTTCACCCGCCGCGGGTTCCGCCCAAGAGCTTCTGCTGCTGGGCAAAGAACCTTCGGCCTACCTGGACCTGGATAAAATCATTCATCTGGCCAAACAACGCGATATTATCGGCATCCATCCCGGCTGGGGCTTTGCTTCCGAGGACAAATCCTTTCCGGCCAAGTGTCGGGAGGCGGGCATTGTTTTTATCGGCTCGGCGCCTGAATCCATGGAGCTTTTGGGCAACAAAGTGGAAGCCCGCGCTTTGGCTACCCGCCTGGGCATTCCGGTGGTGCCGGGTTCTGACCGGGCTGTGGATATTCCCGAAGCGCGGCGCATCGCCAAGGAAATCGGCTTTCCGGTCATGCTTAAGGCAGAAGGCGGCGGCGGCGGGCGCGGCATCTTCGTCATTCATCAGGAATCGGAGCTGGACGACGCCTTTGAAAAGGCATCGGCCATGGCTCAGGCTTCTTTCGGCAACCCCCGCCTGTTTGTAGAGAAATACCTGCCCAGCGTCCGCCATCTGGAAATTCAGATGATTGCCGACCAGTACGGCAATATGTATGCCTTTGACGAGCGCGATTGCACCATTCAGCGCAATCACCAGAAACTTATTGAAATCACGCCTTCACCCTGGCCGGGCATGACCGTGGAGTTGCGCGAACGCCTTAAAGATTATGCCCGCAAGCTGGTGCGCGAAGTAGGGTATTACTCTCTGTGCACGGTGGAGTTTTTAATTACTCCAGACGGCAAGCCCTATCTTATTGAAGTGAACACCCGCCTGCAGGTCGAGCACGGCATCACTGAATGCCGTTACGGCATTGACCTCGTGGAGGAGCAGATTGCCGTGGCTTTTGGCGCCAAATTGCGCTTTACGGAAGAAACCGTGCATCCGGCCCACTACGCCATGCAGGTGCGCATTAACTGCGAAGATCCCAAAAACGGCTTTGCCCCCAACTCCGGCCTGATTACCCGTTATGTATCCTCCGGCGGACCCGGCGTGCGTCTGGACTCCAATATGTCCGCCGGATATGAATTTCCGTCCAACTACGACTCGGCCGGTTCTCTGCTTATTTCCTACGGCGCCGACTGGGAAAAAGTCATCGGCACCATGCAGCGGGCTCTGCGCGAATATTACGTCGGCGGCTTGAAAACTACTATTCCCTTCTACCGCCATATTCTCAAGCATCCCAAATTCATTGCCGCGGATTTTGACACCAGTTTCATTGTCCGGCACCCGGAAATTTTGCATTACACCGACATGGAGCCCGAAGCCGAGCGTCTGGCCCGCCTGGTGGCGGAAATAAGCGCCAAGGGCTATAACCCTCATATTCAACTGGGCGAATACCGCTCGCGCGACACCCCGCGCATGGCGCCTTTCAACCCGGCGCTGCCCGACATTGATTCACGGCTACGCAAGCAACCCTCGCCCTATCCCCGTAATGACCGCGTCGCCTTGCTTGATTATATCCGCGATTCAGACTGCGTGCACTTTACAGACACCACGGGCCGCGACAATACTCAGTCCAACACCAGCTGCCGGCAGCGTCTGGCTGAAGATGCCCTTATGGCGCCATATCTGGACAACTGCAACTTTTTCTCTTTGGAGAACGGCGGCGGCGCCACTTTCCACGTGGCCATGCTGGCCAATATGACTTATCCCTTCTCCGAGGCGGAAGAGTGGAACCGGCTGGCTCCCAAAACCTTGAAGCAGATTCTGATTCGCTCCACCAATGTGCTCGGCTACAAGCCCCAGCCCAAAAATCTCATGCGCATCACCGGCGAGATGATTTGCGAACACTTCCATGTGGTGCGCTCTTTCGATTTTCTCAACCATATTGAAAATATGAAGCCTTTTGCCGAAGTGGTGCTGCATCATCCCACAGCGGTATTTCAGCCGGCCATTTCTTTGAGCCAGGCCAAAGGTTTTGATGTGCCGCACTATTTGAGCGTGGCCGAGGCGATTTTGGAGCAGACCGGCAAGATTTTGGGCATCAGCAGCCGGGCGGCTGCCGATCATATCATTCTGGCGCTCAAGGATATGGCCGGCGTGTGTTCGCCTACTTTTATCGCCGCTCTGGCGGGTGAAATACGTAAAAAATGGCCCAACCTTATTGTGCAGTATCATCGGCACTGCACCGACGGCCTCTTTATTCCGGCGGTAGCGGCCGCAGCCAAAGCCGGGGCGCATATTCTGGACACCAGCATGGGCGCTGCCGTGCGCTGGTATGGTCAGGGCGACGTGATGGCCACTGTGGCTTACCTTGAAAATGAATTGGGCATGAAGACCAACCTGAACAAAGCTATGTTGCGCGACACTAACTTTGTGCTCAAGCAGATCATGCCTTATTACGACCGCTACGTGTCGCCGTACTTCCAAGGGGTTGATTACGACGTGGTCAATCACGGCATGCCCGGCGGAGCCACTTCCACCTCTCAGGAAGGGGCCATGAAGCAGGGCTACATTCGTCTGCTGCCCTATATGTTGCGCTTCCTGGCCGGGGCGCGCAAAATCGTGCGCTATCACGACGTTACCCCGGGATCGCAAATTACCTGGAACACGGCCTTTTTGGCTGTAACCGGCGCATTTAAACGGGGCGGCGAGCAGGAAGTGCAAACCCTGCTGGAGGTCTTGGATGAAGTGGGCAATAAGCCTGAAAATGAGCTGTCCGAAGAAACAAAACGTAACCGCTTAGCCATTTATCGTGATTGTAATGACGCTTTCCGCGACCTCTTGCTCGGCAAATTCGGCAAACTGCCTTTGGGTTTCCCGGCCGATTGGGTGTACGAAAGCGCTTTTGGCTCCAAATGGCAAAAGGCCATTGCCGCCCGGCGCGAAAATTCGCCCCTTGATGTTTTGCAGGATGTGAATTTGGCCGCTGAGCGCAAAGCCCTGGCTGAGATTATCAAGCGAGAGCCCACGGACGAGGAGTTTGTGCTCTACCTCAACCACCCGGGCGATGCGGTTAAGGTTATCAATCTTAAAGCCGCGTACGGCGATCCCAACCATTTGCCTTTGCACATTTGGTTTGAAGGCATGCAGCCCGGCGACGAAATAGAGTTTTTCGACTCCAGCGGCAAACCGCACCAGATTGCCCTGATTTCTATTTCGCACACCGATGATTCCGGAGTGTGCGTGGTGCGTTACGTGCTCGACTCCAGCCTGATTGCCACGGAAGTGCAAGTCAGCGATCCGGTGCGTGAAACCGGTAAGGGCAGCGCCAAGGCCAACCCTGATAACCCCTATGAGGTGGGCGCGCCCAGTTCCGGTGATTTGTGGATCATGCACGCGCAGGTGGGCAAGATTGTGCGCAAGGGTGAAGAGTTGTTCAATATCTCTATCATGAAGCAGGAAAAGTCCGTGCTGGCGCCTGTGGACGGCATTGTGCTGCGGGTGCTCAAAACCGCTGACTATAAACACAATAAAGAAATGGTCCCGGTGCGGGAAGGCGAGCTTTTGGTGGAGCTTGGCCCCGTGCCAAAGACCTGTCCCATTGAAAGCTGCGGCAAGCCCATCCCTATGGATGACATGACGTTCTGCCCTTATTGCGGTGGAGATTTGTCCGGCAGTTGAAAAAGCGCATCCGTATAGGGATTGAAAAGAGGACCGAAAACAGATAAGCTGGAAATTCCTTTATGATTTCCGGAAATTTTAGGCAAGCACACCGCCAGGGGGGAAGTGGGGTTCACCCTGACGTTTTAGCGCTGGAGCACTGAGCCGATCAGCAGAATACTTCGGCGGCGAAGTTGTCGTCCGCGACAAAACGCAGAAGTTTGTTGTTTTCGTCGGCCGGCGTTTTTGCTCAGCGTAAAATGCTATATAGGAGAAGGACATGGCCAAGTTACAGGACAGTAAACTCAAAACTGACAAATCCGCAACCAAAACGGCGGGCAAGCACAAGGTTGAAGATATGAATGCTGTATCCGGTTCCAAGGCGACGACTAAGGCCGATAAAGATAAAGATCTGACCAAGAAGCTGGTTTTAACCGGTGCCGATATTGTAACCATTGGCGAAGAGTCCGAAATCCTGGTGGGCGGCAAAAACTACAACACAGCGGTAATCAGCCAGGTAGAAGGGGTGCGCACCCCGCAGTTTAGAGCTATTTCCGCGCTGGCCTTCCATCAGTTGCTTGATGAAGCCAAGGTCAGCGGTTCTCTGATTCGCAAGGCCGTTGACAAAGAATATGCCCGGATTGATTGGAATGATCCGGAAATCAATAAAGATTCTGAATTTTTGCAAAAATTTGTGCGCAACCTGGCCAAGGAAATCCGCGCCAGCCTGGAACAAGATGCAGCCCAGGCTCAAACCAAGCTGCGTTCATTTATAAATCATGTGGTGGAAGGCTTTGCCACCTCGCCGGAAGGCATTGATAACCTGCGCAAACGCTCCGTACTCGTGCAGGTGGCTATTTTGTCCGCCCCTCTGCCAAAAGAAGTTGAAGAAAGCGCGCGTCAGGCGTACCGCGAGATTTGTAAAGAAGCGGGTGAGGACAGTGTGCCCGTGGCCGTGCGTTCTTCCGCTGCGGGCGAGGACTCCCGTAAAAAAGCCTTTGCCGGCTTGCAAGACACTTACCTGAATATTGTGGGTGAAGATGCCGTGGCCCAGGCTTACCACTGGGATTGCGCCTCAGCATATAACCTGCGCAGCATGACCTACCGCCGTGAGGCCATTTTGGACGCCATGGCCAAAACTGAAGCCACAGGCGATGAAAGCTTTGCCGAAAAGGCCAAGGAAGAGTGGGCTATTGAAAATACCTCTCTGTCCGTCTGCCTTATGCGCATGATCAATCCGGTTATTTCCGGCACGGCGTTTTCCGCCGATACCGCTACCGGCTGCCGGGGCACCGACCGCGATGATCTGGTGTCCATTGACGTCAGCTATGGCTTGGGCGAAGCCGTGGTCGGCGGCATTGTCACCCCGGACAAATATGAAGTTTTTCAGCGCGATGACGGCGAGCCTGTGGTTATCCGTCATATGGGCTGCAAAGATGTGAAAATTGTTTACGACGATAAAGGCGGCACCAAAAAAGTGCCGGTGCCGGAAAACGAAATTTATCGCTGGTCCATCCCCATTTCCACAGCGGAGAGCATCGCTTGCGGCGTACGGGCCATTACCCGCACTTATGGCGGGATTATTATGGACACGGAGTTTTGCATCGACAATGAG
>CBDTYX010000104.1:0-7027 GCA_965364745.1 uncultured Desulfovibrionaceae bacterium
GGCGGAGCCCTCCCTCTGGTTAAATGCCCATAATATTGTAACCGGAGTCCACGAACACGGTTTCGCCGGTCATGGCGCCGGACAGGTCCGAGGCCAGGAACAGGGCGACATTGCCCACGTCTTCGATGGTTACGTTGCGGCGCAGGGGGGCGTGTTCGGCGATGTGGTTGAAGATGTCTTTGAAACCGGAGATGCCCGAGGCGGCCAGAGTGCGGATGGGTCCGGCGCTGATGGCGTTGACGCGCACGTTTTTAACGCCGAGGTCCGGGGCGAGGTAGCGCACCGAGGCTTCCAGGGCGGCTTTGGCCACGCCCATGACGTTGTAGTTGGTGATGACTTTTTGCGAGCCGTAGTAGGTCATGCTCAGCACCGATCCGCCGGGGGTGATCATGTCTTCAAAGGCGCGGCACAGGGCGGGCAGGGAGTAGGCCGAGACGTCGAGGGCGAGGGCGAAGCCGGCCCGGCTGGTGTCGATGAAGCGGCCGGCCAGGTCTTCGCGGGCGGCAAAGGCCACGGAGTGGACCAGCACGTCGATGCCGCCCCATTTTTCTTTAACCGTGGCCGCGGCATTGGCGATGGATTCATCGGAGGAAACGTCGCAGGGGAAGGTGAATTCGCCGCCGAGCTCTTCGCTGATGGGCTCGACGCGCTTTTGAATGGCTTCGCCCACATAGCTGAAGGCGAGGCGGGCGCCGTTGTCTTTGAAGGCCTTGGCCATGCCGTAGGCGATGCTTTTATTGTTGGCCACGCCGAAGATGGCGACTTTTTTGTCTTTAAGCAGCATGTATACTCCTGGGTGATCTGGATTGATTCCGGGTTTTATATCCGTTGTCCGTTAAAATGGCAATGTTTGGCCGGTGATGAGCGTGTAGGCCTCGCGGTATTTGGCCGCGGTATGGCCGATGACGTCGGGCGGCAGGGCGGGCGGGGGCGGGGTTTTGTCCCAGGCTTGGGCGCTCAGCCAGTCGCGCAAATATTGCTTGTCGAAGCTGGGCTGGCGCAGACCGGGTTCAAAGCCGGCCTTGGCCCAAAAGCGCGAGCAGTCCGGAGTGAGCACTTCATCGATGAGGATGAGCTCGCCGCCCACAAGGCCCAGTTCCAGCTTGGTGTCGGCCACAATGAGGCCGCGCTGCCCGGCGTATTCCACGGCCAGGCGGTAAATTTCCAGGGTGGTGCGCTCCACGTCGCCGCAGAGTTCATCGCCCAAAATTTTGCAGGCCTCGGCCGGAGTGATGGGCATATCGTGCTCGCCGGGTGCCGCCTTGGTGGAGGGGGTAAACAGCGGCGCGGGCAGGCGCTGTGACTCGAGCAGGCCTGCGGGCAGGTGCTGCCCGGCCAGGGTGCCTTTGTGCAGGTATTCCTCCCAGCCGGAACCGGCCAGGTACCCCCGGGCGATGCACTCCACAGGCAGGGCTTGGGCGCGGCGGGCCAGCACGGCGCGGCCGTTAAGCTGCGCGGCGTGGGCTTTAAGGCCGCTGGGAAAATCGGCCGGGTCATCGGCGATGAGGTGGTTGGGGATGATGTTTTCCAAAAGGCGCATCCAGAAAATGGTCAGCTGGTTTAAAATCACGCCCTTGAAAGGGATGGGCTCGCGCATGACCACGTCAAAGGCGCTCATGCGGTCGGTGGTCACGATCAGCAGGGTTTGGGCGTCCACTTCGTAAATATCGCGCACTTTGCCCCGGCCAAGGAGATTGAGCCCGGGGATATGGGTGGACGAAACGATTTCCATGGCTTTAATCCTTAATTTTACGGGTCTCCACAGACCGGGCGTGGGCTTCGAGCCCTTCCAGGCGGGCCAGGCGGGCGATTTTGTCCGCGTGGGCCCGGGCGTAGTCCGGCGAGGTGGCGATAAGACTGATTTTTTTGGTGAACGTCTGCACGGACAGGGCCGAAGAAAAGCGCGCCGTGCGCATGGTGGGCAGCACGTGGTTGGGCCCGGCGAAGTAATCGCCGATGACCTCGGCCGCGTAATCGCCCATGAACACTGCCCCGGCGTTGTGAATGAGGGGCATGAAGGTCCAGGGCTCGCCCAGGAGGAGCTCGAGGTGCTCGGGCGCGGCGGCGTTGGCCAGGTCGCAGGCTTCCGCGATGCTCGGCACCTGGATGATGGCCCCGAAGTCGCGTAAAGAGGCCCGGGCTATGTCGGCGCGGGGCAGATCCTTAAGCTGCTTTTCCAGCTCTTTGCGCACAACGGGAATGAGGTTGGGCTCGTCGGTGATGAACAGGGCCGAGGCGCGGGCGTCGTGCTCGGCCTGGGAGAGCATGTCGGCCGCGATCATGGCCGGCGTGGCCCCGGCATCGGCGATGATCAGAATTTCACTGGGCCCGGCCAGCATGTCGATGCCCACCTTGCCCATGAGCTGGCGTTTGGCCTCGGTAACATAGGCGTTGCCGGGGCCGGCGATGACGTCCACCGGCTTTATGCTTTCTGTGCCCAAGGCGAGGGCGGCCACGGCGGCCGGGCCGCCGCAAGCGTAGATTTCTTTGAGGCCGATCAGGCGGGCTGCGGCCAGGATGTAGGGATTGAGGCCGCCGTATTCATTGGGCGGCGAAACCACGGCGATTTCAGATACCCCGGCCACCAGAGCGGGCAGGGCGGTCATGAGCAAGCTGGAGATGAGCGGGGTTTTGCCGCCCTGGCCGCCGGGCACGTAAAGCCCGGCCCTGGCCACCGGCCGCACGGCCTGGCCTAAAATGGAGCCGTCGGCCTTGGTGTTGAACCAGGATTTTTCTAGACAGGCCTCGTGAAAGGCGCGGATGTTCACCGCGGCCTCGGCGATGATGCCGAGGTCTTCTTCCGGCACCATGGAGCAGGCCGCGGCCAGTTGCTGCTCGTCCACGCGCAGGCAGTTAAGCTCATAGCCAGGGCAGTCGAAGCGGCGGGCAAAGTCAACGAGGGCGGCGTCGCCTTCCGCGCCCACGCGGTCGATAATGGCTTTGACGGCGCTTTCCAGATCGGGATCGGTCGCATTGCGCGCGCTTAAAAGCTGCAGCGCTTCGCTCCAGCCGGCGGCTTTGTTTAAGGTTAAAACGCGGCAGGGCATAGGCGGCTCCTTGGAAAAAAGTCTAAAAAACAACATCTAGCATGGAACCGCCCGGCCTGACAAGTTGCGGCGGGTCTTCGGACCGGAGCGGCGGGCGATTCAGGCCTGCGCTCAGGGCGGGATATGGTTCAGAAACCCAAATGGCAGACAAGGGTAAATTCATTTCAAAGCAAATTATTGCAAAACTGATTTACACAAAGTAAGGCGCGTGATATTTGGCAAATTCCGGAGAGCTTAAGGATTGTGCTCCGGAATTGACCCGAGCGCGACAGGACCGCCTTCTCCGGGCGGCATACGCGAAAATATGGAGCAATGATGCGAGCTGAGGAAAAAGAATTTCAACGCGCTGTTCTTCTGATTATGGGCGCCGCGTCCATTTTGTTCACGCTGGTCCTGCATCAATTGGTCATAAGTTATATGGTGCCCAGATTTGACGTGACCGAACGCAAAACCGTGCTGCACGATACGGAAATCATACATAACATAGCGGCCAACCACATCACGCTTTTGCTGGCCCGCATTCAGCCCCTGGCCATTTGGGATTCGGCCTACGATTTTACCCGCGCCCCGGAGAAGCACGTTGCCTTTACCGCCGACAGCTTGTCCGACGAGGCCCTGTTTTCTGAAAACTGGCACCTGTTTATCTGGCTTAATGACAAGCGCGAGCCTGTCTTCACCCGCAAGGCCTCTGTCGACCCCAAGTCCGATATCGGTTATGTCTACGCGACTGTGGACGAGTCTTTAAGCTATTTATGGGCTGAAGGATCCAAACTTTTTCCGGACGACCCCCGCGCGGAAGTGACCGGTTATATACGCATGGACGGCAAGGCCATGATGGTGGCCTCGCAGCCGGTTTTCCCGCACAGCTATGAAGCCGAGCCGGCCGGCCGGGTTATCGCGGCCAGTTTTGTGAACGATTCCTTTGTGCGCAGCGTCAGCGAAATGTCCGACATTATCGTGCAAAATGAAGAAGACCCGGCCACGCTGGCCGAGTGGGCCGCG
Source organism: uncultured Desulfovibrionaceae bacterium (assembly GCA_965364745.1). Classification (GTDB taxonomy): domain Bacteria; phylum Desulfobacterota; class Desulfovibrionia; order Desulfovibrionales; family Desulfovibrionaceae; genus JAVBRZ01. The sequence goes on from CBDTYX010000104.1 coordinate 4,050, forward strand.
CAGGTGGATGAAAAAGGCCTGTCCGTACAGGTGCTTAATGACGAAGATTACGAAATGATCAGCCTGTTCAGAGGGCTTTCCAACGAGCCGGTGTTCGCCCTGCACGCCAAGCTGCCGCGCCAGATTTCCCGCGAAACCCACGACATGATGAACGTGTTCGGCATCATTGTGGCCATCAGCGTGCTGGTGTTTGTGCTGTCCATGGCGCTGGCCGCCAACCGCTGCATTTTGCGGCCTTTGGGCGTTATTTACCGGGCCGTGGTCGATGCCCGCATCTCCGGCCGGCGCACGGACGTGCCCGCCGCCGGGGTGGCCCTGTTCCGCAACCTGGCCGGGGAAATCAACGCCATGACTGCGGCCTTGGTGCAGGAAGAGGCCGCCCACATGGCCGCCGAGGCCGCCAATCGCTCCAAAAGCGAATTTTTGGCCAATATGAGCCACGAGTTGCGCACGCCCATGAACGGAGTGCTGGGCACCGCCGACCTGCTGGCCTCCACCGATCTTGACCCCCGCCAGAGCATGTATGTGGACACCATTGTCAAATCCAGCCACACTCTCTTAAACGTGCTCAACGATATTCTGGACTTTTCCAAAATCGAAGCCGGCAAGCTGGAATTGCGCCCGGAATGGTTCAGCATCGACGAAGCCGTGGCCTCCATCGGCTCGCTCATGGCTTCGGCTGCGGAAACCAAAGGGTTGGAGTTCATTATTGACGCGGACGCGCGCATGCCCACCCGCTTTTACGGCGACCAGTACAGAGTCCGCCAGATCATCACCAACCTTTTGAACAACGCCATCAAATTCACCCCCACCGGCAGCATCACCCTGGAATTGCGCATGTCCGACGACGGCCGGGTCCTTATCGCCATCCGCGATACCGGCATCGGCATGAGTTCGGATTTTTTGAAAAAACTGTTTAACAAATTTGAGCAGCAGGATGCGGACATTGCCGCCAAATACGGCGGCACGGGCCTGGGACTCGCCATCACCAAAGAACTTGTTGAAAAGATGAACGGCGGCATTGAAGTGCAAAGCGTGCTCAGTAAGGGCAGTTCCTTCACCTTAAGCCTGCCCTTGGAGAGCGAGGATGCTCCGCCCCCGTCCCTGCTTACCGACCTGACTTGCGCCGTGATCGCGAAATCCGAGTACGGCAAGATCCTCGCCGCCAAGCTCGGCGACCTGGAAGCCCTGGTCGAGCTCTATCCGGAATTTCAGGAAGCCTTGCAGGGCATCGAGCACTCGCCGCGCGCGGTTAATTTCATTTTGCTGGAAATGACCGACGACATTGAACGCGACCGCCTGCGGCTGAACGCCCTGCGCCGCAGCTCGCCCAAAAGTAAAATTATTCTGATGCACGACAACACCCAGCAGCAGATCATCAGCCACCTTACCGGCCTGTTCAACTGGTCGTGCTCCCGCTACGCGGTCAACAGCGAGCTGATCGGGATGCTCAAAGGCTTCGGGCAAAGCGCCTCCGGCGCGGAAGAGGGCGGCGGCGAAGCGCAAACCGCCGCCTGCGGCATGCATATTTTGCTGGTGGAAGACAACCACATCAACACCATGATCGCCAAAGACATGCTGGAGGCCCTGGGCTGCACCGTGGACACCGCGGAAAACGGCCGCGACGCCTTAACCGCGCTCTGCAACGACCACAACTACGACCTGGTGTTCATGGACTGCCTCATGCCCGTTATGGACGGCTATGAAGCCACCCGCCTTCTTCGCCTCTATGAAGAAGAAAAAAAGCTTACCCGCCTGCCCGTTTTGGCCATGACCGCCAACGCCATGCAGGGCGACGCCGAAAAAAGCCTGGCCGCCGGCATGGACGGGCACCTGACCAAGCCCGTCTCCCTGGAAAGCCTGCGCAGCGCGCTGCTGAAATATAAAAAAGATAAATAAGGCGTGAACGCGCCGGGAGAGGGAAACCCCAAGGGGATTATCCCCTTGGGGTTTCCCTCTCCCGGGCCATCTCCCCTCCTGAACCCTGATTGGGGGGGAAGAGGGATTTGTCCGGCAGGATGGCGAGGCGCTGCAGGGCGGAAGCCTTTTTCCATTTTCCCTATTGAATTCCCACGCCTCTTATGCGCCGCCATTTCTGCGTCCGCGGGAATAACGCGCTGGGGAGGCAGGCCGCCATCGCCTTCACATCTTTTGCATCAGGGGCGTCGCCACTGGATTTATCTGAAAAACCGGTCCTTGCGCGTTGAAATACCATATGCAGAAACGAGTCGTCTCCATCTTCAGGGGCGTGCCGCGCTCGGCGGAGATTTGTGTTTTTTTTATTTCCGGCGTAAATATTATATTTACGACCCTTGGATAATTCTTATTCTTTTGTTTAGGAGACAAAATCATGCTCGACCGCGCCGAGGCCCTCGCCCTCGTTAAAGCTCAAAACCCGGAAAATCACCTCGTCCAGCATGCCCTGGCTTCCGAAGCCGTGCTGCGCGCCCTGGCCGTTCGCCTGGGGCACGACGCCGACCTCTGGGGCATGGCCGGGCTCGTGCACGACATCGATTACCCGCTCACCGCCGACAATATGCGCGAACACGGCTACATCGGCGCGGACATGCTGGCCGGCAAGCTGCCCGATGAAATCATCAAAGCCGTGCGCGCCCACAACCCCAAGCCCGACGACGCGGGCAGCCAACCCGCCGCGCCCCTGGATTTCGCCCTGCGCTGCGGCGAAACCGTGACCGGCCTCATTTCCGCCGCCGCCCTGGTGCGGCCCACCGGCCTTGAAGGCCTGCAAGCCTCAAGCCTTAAAAAGAAAATGAAGGATAAAGCCTTTGCCGCTTCGGTCAACCGCGAAACCATCAAAGAATGTGACCGCCTGGGCCTAGAACTTGGCGAATTTCTGGATCTGGCCGTTGCGGCCATGACCCCGCTGGCCGAAGAGTTGGGTCTGGCAAAAGGATAGCGCGAGGCAGCCGGGGAGGGGGAACCTAAAGGGGCATCACCCCTTTTGGTTCCCCCTCCCC
>CBDTYX010000105.1:0-6951 GCA_965364745.1 uncultured Desulfovibrionaceae bacterium
CGTAGCCCGTGGCGTCGTTAACGGCCAGGTACCAGTCGCCCAGAGCGCTATGCTTGCTGCCTTTGGCGGTTTTTTTGGAGGCTTCGGTAATGGCGGTAAAAGCGCCGGCAAAGATGCCGGAGATTTTAGGGAACACAGCCATGACCGCGGCGGTGGCGATGCCGCAGGAGGCGATGGAGCCCCAGGCTTTCAAGGTGTTCATTGCGGTAATGTTGCCGATGACGCCGATAAGCAGGCCCAGGAGCAGGCCCAGGGTCATGGGTTCGCCGATGAAGCCCATCCTGGTGCGGAAGCTTTCCGGGTCGGCCTTGATTTTATACAGACCGATGCGGTTGAGCAGCCAGTTCATGGCAATGGCGTAAGGGGCAACGCCTACGGTGTGCAGGGAGGCGATGGTGCACTGGGGATACTTGTAATAAGTGGACCAGCGCTTCTGGATGACTTCTGCACACATGAGGGTGTAAAGCTGCATGGTGATCATGGCTGCAAGAGCCAGCCACAGGTTGTCGCTGGCGAGATAAATCACGGAGCCCCAGGCCATGTAGGAATAGTTGTTCCACAAGTCGCCCGCCTGGAAGACGTTGGTGTAGCGAGTCAGGAAGAGCACGATTTGTAAAAGCAGACAGAGGCCCACAAAGATCATGCCGATTTGCGTGGAATAGGCGATGACGGCCGCATTTTGCCAGCCCATGTCGAACACGGGCAGGTTGACGCCGCTGTCCGTGACCATTTGGTTGATTACCGGCGTAATGATGGGGCCGTAGGCGCCGATGATCAGGCTGAAGCCCATGAGGCCCACACCGGCGGAGAGGGCGGACATGAACGCTTTTTTGGGGGTGACCTTCAGGCACAGGGCAATAATGTACAAAACCACAGGCACGAACACAGCCGGCCCGAAGGTGTCAAAAAAGCTTTTAATGGCGACGAAAAATGCATTGTCCATAATACATGCCTCCTGCGCGGATATCTAATCCGGCTGAAAACTATTTGCCTGCGGCCTTGAGGTGGGCCAGAGCTTCTTCCATAAATTCCTCTTCACCCAAACCGGTAATCAGCCCCATGGCATTGAGGGCCGGCACGCCGCAACTGTCATGAATGGGGCTGGAGTAAGCGATCAGGTCGAACTTTTCCCGCATGCAGTAGCCCTCCAGCTCGCTGGGATTGGCTTCTACTGTGTGCACGTCGTAACCGTGTTCGCGGAACATCTCTTTGAGCTTATGCGCGATCATGGACGAGGTGACCACGCCTGATCCGCAAATGGATAGAATTTTGATTTTAGTGCCCATAAAAATTACCTCACAAGGTTATTAATTTGCTGGAATATTAATTTTCCAGAGCCGGGGCCAGGATCTTGACCACTTGCTCGGCGTTTTGCGCATCTCTGATGCCGAGAAGCAGCTCATCATTCTGCAGCAGCTTCATGATTTTTTTGAGCTGCCCGATTTGTTCTTTGGGGTCGCTGATGGCCAGCATGAAAATAAGCCGGGGATGGAGGATGATGTCCGGGGTGCCCATCTGTTTGAACTCCACCGGCTCTTTAAGTACCCCCACAGCCATGCACGGCGTGATCACATGCTCGGCCATGGTGTGGGGCAGGGCGATATCGAAAACCTTGGCCGGAATGCCGGTGGGGTAGGTTTTTTCGCGCTCAAGCACAGCCTCCACAAAAGATTCACGCACGAGGCCTGCAGACAGCATGGTTCCGGCCAGGGCACGCATGGCTTCCTCGGCCGTGGTCGCTTCCATTCCCGTGAGGACCAGTTCTTTTTTGAGCACGGACATACCTATCTCTACTTACATATTCGGCAAAACATCAGTTAAGTTTTGCGGCGTATCGCAACTGGCGGGCATTTTCACCGTGCCCAGGCCTTTTTCCACTTTAAGCGTGTAAAGCTCGGCCAATTGGCTGTTGCTTAAGGGGCGGGTCCGCCCCAGGAAGCGGTTGATAAACATGAATTTAGCGTAAGATTCCATAATTTCCATGCGGTAGTAAGCTTCCTGCAGGTCGCGACCCCAAGAAAGAGCGCCGTGGTTGGACAGCAGCACCGCGTTATAGTCGTTGCAAAACGGGGCGATGCTGTCGGGCACGTCATAAGTGCCGGGTTTGGCGTAATGGGCCACGGGCACCGGTCCCAGGGCCATCATGGGCTCGGCCAGGATGGGCGCATCAAGGGCAATGCCGGCTATGCCGAAAGACGTGGCGTATAAGGGGTGGCAATGCGCTACGCCGCGCGCTTCTGAATTTTCCATATATACGCGCAGGTGCATTTTGGCTTCGGAAGACGGCAAGCCTCCGCCTCCGATAACAGTGCCGTCAAGCTTCATTTTTACCAACACAGCGGCGGTCAGTCTGCCTTTATTGAGGTCGGTCGGAGTGATCCACAGAACGTCAGGTTCAACCAGGGCGGAAAGGTTGCCTTCCGTGGCGATGACAAAGCCTTTTTCAGCAGCCAAACGGCCGAACTCGACAATCTGCTCTTTGGCTTCCTGGTCTGAAGGATAGGGGGGCTTCGGAGCGTCAGGCATGCGACTTTCTCCTTAAGTGTAATCTAACTGTAAAGTTCGGTTTATGTGGGACAGCCGCAAAGTTCCGCATAAACTTTGGCTCGCCCGTTTTCTGGTGTAATTATATGTCGAGTGAGTGTGGTTTTGTCAAGAAATCTTTTTGAGTTGCGAGGCTTTTTTGTGTGGCTTTTTTTTGAATTATGCTGTATTGTTCGCTTATAATGCCGCCCAAATATGGAGGTGCCTTATGTTGCCGGTGACCCGCAGACAGCGAATCAAGGAATTTGTGCAGGAGAAAAAAAGCGCCACAGTGCTGGCTTTAGCGGCAATGTACGGCGTGACCGACGAAACGATCCGGCGTGACTTGAAGGCTCTGGAAAAAGAAGGTGTGCTTATGCGCACTTACGGTGGGGCTTTTATCCAGACCGGAGTGGAAAATCTGGTGGAAGCCGACTTGCGGGCAGGCATCTATGTGGAAAATAAAAAGCGGATCGCAGCTGTTTGCCGCGGTTTGATTCGAAACGGCGACGCCTTGTTTTTGGATAACTCCACCACCTGCTTCTACATCGCCCGGGCTGTGGAGGACATGCGTCTGACAGTTGTAACCAACTCATTAACCATTATGAATCAGCTTGCCGCCAGGGAGAACCTGCGGCTTATCGCCACCGGCGGCATCTTTTCCCCTTCGGAAAAGGCTTTTTACGGTGCAACCACAGTGAATACGCTTTCAGATTATTACGTGGACAAAGCCTTTATTTCTTGCCGCTCTCTGTCCATTGAACACGGCATTACCGATTCCATGGAGCGCTGGAACAGGGTGCGCCAGGCCGCGGTGGAACGCTCCAAAGAAACATATCTGGTGGCTGATTTTTCTAAATTCAATGAAACATCCTTTGTGCGCCTGTGCGGGTTTGACAGCATCGCGGCCATTATAACGGATAAACCATTAAGCGACGAGTGGCACAGCGCTATGGCCCGCTGGAATTGCAAAATATTTGATCGGCCCGGGAGTTGACTTCAATGGGGTCGAGTTTAAATTTTGTGGGTTTGGTTTGAATAATTTTGAAGTTTGCTTTTTAGGTAATTGCTAAAGGAGACATAGGGTCGGTTTATGAAAAAATTGCAAGGCGTGGTCAGCGACTTGGACCATACCCTGTTACGGAGCGATCAAAGCGTCAGTCCGGAAGATCTGGCGGCCATCGCCGCTTTGCGGGCCAAAAATATTCCTGTGGTCTTGGCCACCGGGCGGCATCATATTATGTGCGAACCTGTTGTGGACCAGGTGGGCAGGCAGGTGCCCATCATTACCAATAACGGAGCCACAGTCTTTAATCCGGCCGCTGGCGAGGTCTTGCACGCCATCACCATGCCGGAAGAAATAGTTGAGAATATCTGGCGGGCCTGCCTTGCGCAAAACAGAATGTGTCACGTGTTTACGCCGCACCGGGTATTGGTGTCCGGCGATTTTCGCGCTCCGGATTTTCCTGATCGGGTGATCGGCGACATTGCGCTTAAAGTCCCGTCCATACCGTTTGAAAGGCAAGGAGAAGGATTTAGCCCCGTCGGTCTGGAAGTGGTTAAATTGGGAATCCCCAATTTGCCGGCCTTTGGGCTCGACGGTTTTTTGCGTCTTGTGCCGGGGGCGGAAAGGCTTTCTGCAACTTACTCCGGGAAAGATTTTATTGATATTACCATGCGTGAAGCCACCAAGGGCACCGCCGTGGCCTGGCTGGCGCCCCGTCTGGGCTTTAAGCCGGAAAACGCTTTGATTATAGGCGATAACGGCAATGACGTGTCTATGCTAAAACTGGCCGGTTGGCCGGTGGCTCCGCAAAATGCCATGCCGGAGACTAAAGCTGCGGCGTCATTCATCACCTCCGGAAACGAGCATTCACCCCTGGCCACTGCCCTGGCGGCTCTTTTTCCGGAGATATTCCCAAAAAATCGCCAGATATTTTGATTTTAGCGAAAACATTCATGCCGACACCAACTTGATTTACTTTATCCAACACTATACACTACTTGAATTAAGGATGGCTTTTGCTTTTCACGCTGGCGGCGGCGAACAATAGTGTGCAAGGCGCACACCGCCCGGCGGGGGAGCGGCGTCGTTAAATTTCATGTATTTTTATCGGGTTGATGCGGTGCGCCCGCACCGCACAGGATAACTCATATGATTATACGTTGCCCGCATTGCGCTTTTTCACGCACCGTGGAAGATGATAAAATCCCCTCCTCGGCGCAAACGGCCACTTGCCCCAAATGCCGTAATAAATTTCGTTTTCGCGATCCGGATGACGTTGCCGGCAAGGCGTATCAGAAAGACGGCGCCGGGTATGCCGCTGCGCAAAGCCTAGATCGGGACATACAGGATACCGGCCGTGAATTTGGAGCCGGAGTCGCCGGACAGGCGGCCGGGGGGCATGAGGCGGAACACGGCGAAGATATCTGGGACCGCGTGGCTTCTTTGGGGGAAAGTTGGGCCGATGATGAGCCTGATTTGGAGGCTGCCCCGGGGAATTCTTTTAAATCCGGCTCCGTCCGGGCCAGCGAGCATGTTGCCGCGGCGGATGTTCCTTGGGAACAGATCCGTGATATAGGCCTGTTTAAAGCTTTCGGGCAAACCGTATTGCAGGTGCTTCTAAAGCCGGGGCGATTTTTCAGCGATATGGGCGTTCCACGCAAGCTCGGCCTGGCCGTGGTTTTTTATCTGGCAGTTACCACGCTGCAAACTTACGTGTTTCAAGCTTGGATGCAGCTTTTCCCGGACAGTTCGCTGGGGCTTGCCGGTTCTTTCGCCAGTGCCGTTCTTCCCGGCTCCAGCCTGATTATAATTTTGGCCGCGCCGCTGGTCTGGCTGCTTTTTCTTATGGCTGTTACCGGGTTAAGCGTTTTGATTTTGCGTCTTGTGAGCGGCAGGGCGACGCCGCTCGCCGCCATCATCCGGCTTATGGCCTATTCTTCCGCGCCAATGCTCTTAGGGGTTATTCCCTTTATCGGCGCTGTCTTGGGGCAGGTTTGGGCCATGGTTCTGTTCTTGTTCGGTTGCAAGCGTGCTTTTCGCCTCAAGTTTTCTGCCGCGGTAGTTATTCTTCTGCCTGTTTACCTTTGCCTGGCAGTGCTTAGAATAGTATTATCCGGCAGCTTCTAAATACCGCTCTTAATTACTCCCTTACAATTTTGCCTGAAGCAAGCCGGAGGCTTGCGAGGTATTATGCGTCGTAATATTTTTGCCGCAATTCAAAATATGATGCGCGTGCGCCATAAACAACAAAACCTGAAGCGCAGCGTTGACCCCGAGGCCATTACAGCCATCACCGCGGAACTGCGTGATCTTGCCTTGCGGGCGGCGCAGTTTTGCCACGATGAAAACGGTATGGCCGCACGTTTTAAAACCCTGGAAGTGGAATTGGCGCGTTTGGAAGACATGGCGAATCGGCCTGAATTTTGCAAGTTGTCTACTGAACAGCGCCTGGAATTAAGGCAGGGGCTTTTGCAAGTGCGCAGCCAGATTTTAACCACCATGCAAAAAGAGCCGTCGCCCACGGATTTTATCCAGTAGTCGCTGTAAAATTTCATTTTGCGACGGGATTTATCCCAAGGAGGCGGCATGTCTGAACAGAAGAGCCACTGTCAAAAAAATAACACGGCCGGAGTGGAGTTCATTTTTAAGAGCGCCGCGCTGATTATTTTTTGCCTGTGGATAAGCGCTTGCACCGGAACCTATATGGAGCGCAAAGTCAATATGGATATTGGCTCCGGCACCATTTACAAATATGAGTGGGTGGAGCGCAACCCGCCTGAGGTGCACGTTTATCCGGCGGAAGCGCCCTCCGAGGCGCCCACGGCCCTGCTGGTGCCGTTTAAAATGATGCAGGCCATGCCCCCGCACGAAGGCGAATATATCGCTCAGGAAGTGACGCGCACTTTCTGGCAGACCTGGATCAAAGAAGAAATGCTGCCGGTCATTGAGTACGACACCTCCAAGGACCTTTACAGTTTGAACCGCGCTTTGGCGGCGGCCAAGATTAAAGGCGCCGATTTGCTCATCACCGGCCAGATCAACTACTTCATCAGCGGCGGTTCGGCCGGGTTTACTCAAGTGGCCGTGCGCGTGGAGATTTACGACGTGCCCAGCGCCACCATGCTTTGGTCCATTGTCCACGGCGGCAATATCAGCGTCAAAGAAACCCGTGATTACGTCTTTTTTGACGCGGAATCAAAAGTGCCGGCCGACCCGGTCTATGCGGTCTGCCGCGTTTTGGCCTGGGACATCGCCGCCCTGGTCAAAGACTGGATTTCCCCCTCGCGCGATAACCCGCCGCAGGTGGACGGCATGCGCAATCGCCAGATCGACGGCAGCGCCGAAACCGCGTTTTAACGAAAGTTTTAACCGGCGCCGGAGAGGGGGGCCAAAGGGCATACAACCCTTTGGGTCCTCCTCTC
>CBDTYX010000106.1:0-6887 GCA_965364745.1 uncultured Desulfovibrionaceae bacterium
GCCCTGCGTGCCCGGAGAAAGCGCGGATGATTTACAGGCCCGCATTCACAAGCAGGAGCATCGCATTTACCCCCAGGCCATCCAATGGTTGGCGGAAGGGCGCATTTCCCTTAAAGGTGAAAACAGCCGCATGGTTCATCTCGCGCCCGGAAAAGCCGCGCCGGCCCCGGCTGAAAGCGGGGCACTGGTCTACCCGCCCCTGGAAGAGGGGTTTTAAGAAAAGCATTACGAGCACGTCGGGGAGGGAAAACTAAAAGGAGCACGGCCCCTTTAGGTTGTCCCTCCCCGGCCCCCTCCTTTTCTTTGCCCGTTATTGGTGAAAAGAGGCTGTATGCGAGTTTGCGAGGTGAAAGATGAGCGAGCAATTTCAATTGAGCGTGACCAGGGAAGAGGCTGATTATCTGAAGGACCTGGCCCGCTGGAGCATTTTGCAGGGACTTAAGCGCAAGGCTTTGCCCCAGGAGCGCGAGGTGGACGGCCCGCCGCCGGCAGGTTCCGTGCTGCGCGAAGAGTTGGGCGCTTTTGTCACCCTTAAAATCAATGACCGCCTGCGCGGCTGCATCGGCCGTCTTGTGGGCAGCGGGCCGCTGTACATGACTGTGGTGCGCATGGCCCAGGCCGCGGCTTTTGAAGATCACCGCTTTCCGCCCCTTTCACTGGATGAGCTCGGCCGCGTGGATATTGAAATTTCGGTGATGGGACCCATTACCCCCTGCCCGGACCCGGAGGCCATAGAAATAGGGCGGCACGGCCTGATTGTCTCCAAGCACGGTCGACAGGGCCTGCTGCTGCCCCAGGTGCCGGTGGAGTGGGGCTGGGACCGTTTAACTTTTTTGGATCAGCTTTGCGCCAAAGCGGGCCTTAAGCCAGGCGAATGGAAAGAAGGCGCGGAACTGTTCTGGTTTGAGGCCGCGGTTTTATAACAATAGAATTATGGGCTGCAAATATAGAGCCCCGGAGGGCGTATGCAACGTATACTTTTTACTTTCTTAAGCGCCGGGCTGCTGATTATGCTGTGCGCCGGCGCGTCTTTGGCTGAAGAAAAGCGCGGCGAGGCCATCCCCGACAAACCGGCCGTGGTGCCTGACCGCAGCGTGGCCGTGTCCGTGGTGCATAGCGGCGAGGATAATATCGGCTCAAAGTTGGCTTCGGATTTAAAAAGCGCCTTAAACATCAACTCGCTTTTCAAGCTGACGGAAGACGACAAGCCCAAACTGCGCCTGCTGCTTAAAACCGTATCCGAATTCCCCTCCCGCCCGGCTGTGGGGTCGGCCTATTCGCTGGTCTGGGTATTTTCCAAGAGCGCTGATTCTCTGGAATACCTGTTGGTTCACGAAACCGGCGTAGTGGACGCGGAAGGCATACCGGGCCTGGTGGCGCATATTCTGGAGCGCACCGACGGTTTGTCGGTCAAGTATTCTTACTTGTTCGAGAAATAGAGACCTTCCAGAGATAAACGCGGAAAAGGCCGCGATGCAAACCCTTTATGGAGCGGTTGCGTCGCGGCTTTTTTATAGCTTATGCCTTGCAAACGTGATATTTCGCCCGCAGAAAACATGGTGAGATTTAGAGCATTTTAACATTGAAATGCATGGATAAAAATGCTCCGGCGTTGCATCGCGAAGCTGCGCAACGCCGGAGAGATTGTCGCAGAGCGGCTTTGCCGTCCATGTTAAACAGTCCGGCGGCAATCTTAAAGTAAAAGTGATATAAAGATGAGTGATTCTGATAAGTTAACTTTAGCGGCGGAAGCCGCGCCCCTCGGTTCCCTTAAGGCGGCGCCTTCTTTATGGACGGGAGTTCTGTTGGTCTTTTTGGGCGCCACCTGCATCAGCTTCTCGGCAGTGTTTGTGCGCCTGTGCACAGTGGCGCCCGAGACTTCATCTTTCTACCGCATGTTCTTCGGGGCCTTGGCTTTAATTCTGGTCAGCGGTTTGCGTCGGGAATCAGTCCGCGCGCCGCGTGTGGTCTATGTGTTTCTGGGCGCGGCATCCTTATTGCTCTGCCTGGATCTGGTATTCTGGCACTATTGCATTTACTTGCTGGGTCCGGGCCTTGCTACCATTATCGCCAACTTCCACGTTTTTTTCATGGCCCCGGCCGGGCTTTTGCTGTTTAAGGAACGCCTCTCCGCCGGGCTGCTCCTAGGCCTCCCCCTGGCCATGGTGGGGCTGGCCCTGCTGGTGGGCATTAATGGCGACGGCATTCCGGATACGGCTCTTATCGGCTTGGCGTTGGGCCTGACCGCTTCTTTCTGGTATGCGGGCTACGTGCTGGTGTTGCGCCAATCGCAATATCTGCCGAAGCGCCTTTCCCCCTTGGGCAGCGTTACGGTCATGACCGTGGGGTGCGCCTTGATTATGGCGTTTGTGCTTTTGGGCGCGGGCAAGTCTTTTGTTATTCCCGATATGCGCAACGGCGTGGTTCTGGTGGCTTACGGGGTGTTTTGCCAGGCTTTGGGCTGGTTGTTCCTCACTTTGGGCCTGCCCAGGCTTCCCGCGTCTTTGGGCGCGCCGGTCATGCTTTTGCAGCCGGGGCTCGCCTTTATCTGGGATGTCATTTTTTTCGACCGGCCGGTCAACTTCCTGATTTTGCTCGGCGCAGTCATTGCTTTGACCGGCATTTATCTGGCCGTGACCGGGCAGATGCGTAAAAACTCCACCCACTCTAACAGCATAAAAAAGCCCCGCCCAGGATCTGCCTGAGCGGGGGCTTAATTGCGCTTTGGAGCGGGAGACGGGATTTGAACCCGCGACTTCAACCTTGGCAAGGTTGCACTCTACCGCTGAGTTACTCCCGCGCGGTATAAGCAAGGCGGAAGCCGCGCTGCCCGGTTTCGCGCCTTGCGTGAAAAAAGCTTTTAGATTAGAGCTAAACCAGTGTCAAGCACTAAATATCGTTCTCGGAGCATAAAATATGGAAGTCGCAGTTTTTTGCGTGGGTCCGCTGGACACCAACTGCTATGTGGTTCACAGCGCCGGAGAGGCCATCGTCATTGACCCCGGCGGCAAGCCTAAAAAAATTTTGGCCTATCTGGAAAAAAATAAGCTGACGGTCACCCGGATTTTAAATACGCATCTGCATTTTGACCACACTTACGGCAACGCCGAATTGGCGGACTTGTACAAGGCGCCGATTCTGGCCGGGGCGGGCGAGGCGCAAATCGGCAACAGCTCGTTGACCGAAGGCGGCATATACGGATTGCCGGGGGTAGCGTCATATGCCTGGGAAGCTGTTGAGCCGGGCGAATACGAGTGGCTGGGCGCAACCTGGCGAGTGCTGCCCACGCCGGGCCACAGCCCGGGCAGTCTGACCTTCTATGTGCCGGCACTTAAGGCCGCGTTTGTGGGCGATCTGGTTTTCCGCCAGTCCGTGGGGCGCACCGATTTTCCGGGCGGCAGTTCCGCTGTGTTGGTCAAATCGGTCAAAGAGTATATTTTTACCTTGCCGCCGGACACCGTGCTTTATTCCGGGCATGGACCCAAAACCAGCGTGGATGAGGAAATGCGCAAGAATCCTTACATACCCAAGGATTGAGCTATGGAGGATGAACGCCCCGGCGTGCTTATTTTTGCAACCAGCCCGCGCCCCAGCGGCAATACCGACACCGCGGCCGGCATACTGGCTGAGGCATTGCAAGAGCGGAGCATTGCCGCTTCCATAGTGCCGTTGCGTAATTACAAACTCATGCCGTGCCGGGGGTGCAATTATTGCGGCATACCCGGCAATGCCTGCATTTTGGCGCAGCGTGACGATTGCGAGAGTTTATTTGCGCGAATATGCGCGGCACAGGCCGTTTTTTGGTTGGCCCCCATCTATTTTTATCATCTGCCGGCGCAGTCCAAGGCCCTTATCGACCGAGCCCAGGCCTACTGGTATCTCAAACGTAATGATGAGCCTAAAGTTATGAGCCTGCCTGCCCGCAAGGCTCATACCCTGCTTATCGCGGCGCGTTCTAAAGGTGAAAATTTGTTCCAAGGTAGTTTATACACCCTGCAGTACTTTTTTGAGCCGTTCAATATCAGCCTGGCCGAGCCCATGCTCATTACCGGGCTGGATGGACCTGGCGACCTTAAGAACTCCGCACTCAACCGGCAGCGCATTGCGCAGTGGGGCGCCGCGGCAGTGAAAAAGTAGCTGAAACGGTTCGGAGGAAGGCGTGTGCCACGACTTATAGGGGATGAACAGACCATTAGCCTTGCCGGTTCGGCTACGCATTTTGCAAGGGAGCTGCCGAGGCTGTTTAAGCTTGCGTTGCGGGGCCTCGCCTGGGGCAATGTGCGTTGTCGCTCCTGCTCCGAGCTTGTCTTTTCAACGGAAAGTACCGCCTTTATCGAGGCTGGAACGCCTTTGTGCGTCTCGTGCGCGGCTTTGCTTAGACCACGTCGGGGCGGGTATTGTTCCTGTTGCGGCAGTTTGTTTCCCAATGCCGAGCTGCCGCCGACGCCTTGCGCGGATTGTCTGCGCCATGCGCCCCCCTGGTCCGGCTTTTATTTTTTTGCCGGGTACGAGCATTTGGTGCAAAGTTTGTTTGTCGCATTTAAATTTCACGGCGATTTGGCTGCGGGGCGGCTTCTGGCCAAACTTTTAAGCGCTGTAGTTAGTCCGGCTTTGGCCGGTGACATGGCGGGGACAGCCAACGCCGCGCCGACCTTGTTGGCGCCTGTGCCGGTGCATAAGAAGCGTTTGCAGCAACGGGGGTTTAATCAGAGCTTTTTATTGGCGAAGCCTCTGGCTAAGGCCTTGCATTTGCCGCTCGTTTCCGAGGCTTTGTGGCGCACCAGGCTGGATCCGCCCCAAAGCAGTTTGGGCCGTAAAGAGCGTCTGTCAGGGCCCAGGGGCGCGTTTGCGGCGCATCCTTTGGTGGCCGGGCACGAAATAGTGCTTGTTGATGATGTGATGACCACCGGCGCAACCTTGCGTGAAGCCACGCGGGTTTTTTTGGAAGCGGGCGCCGTGCGCGTGCGCATTGTGGTTTTAGCCCGCACGCCGTCCGCCGCTGGAGCGGCGTAAGCATTTCTGCGCGGGTTTTGCAGGAAAGCGGGCGCTGTGTTAAAATTTGCGCAAAAGACAAAAACGATTTAATTTATAGTGACTCAACTCGCTATAATTTCAGCGGGCAGAAACAGGGAGTTATCTTTGAAGCTTATGGTCGGCAATCCTTTTATTTTCATATTTGCGCCGTCGGACGGTCCTTTGCGTTTTGACGGCGGCCGCGGCGGGGGTCCTTTTCGCAAGCCGAACAGCAAGCTCCCCGATAATAAAGGAAATCGCCCTCCGTTGCCTCCGGGTTTCGGCGGCGTGCTTCTGGGCGTGCTTTTTTTGGTGGGCTTTGCCTTGCTGCTGGGCGCATACAGGGGCGTGGAAAATATCAGGCCCATAGATATTTTCCTTATGGCGGTTATGGCGTTGTTGTTAAGCCGCCTGGTTCGCGGCCGGGCTATGAACCGGAATAAGCGAAACGGCGATTGGAGCCGGGGTCGTTCCGGCGCGGATGCTTCTTCTGCTGACGCCGACCGCGAAGAGGACGATGAGGATGAAGCCGAAGCTTATTGGCGTCGTAGGGAAGAGGAGGAAATGCGAAGTCAGGCTCCGGATCAGGAGGACAACGATTCCTCTTACGCTCCCCCCGGCCGTTCGGAAGATCCATGGGACCGCTACCGCAGTTGGCCTGAGCACAGCGCATCCATGGAAAAAGCGGGCTTGGAGCCGCCGTCTTTTTCCAAGGGCGGCCCGCAGAGTTTTGACCGCCATGAATTTATTACCGGCGCCAAAATCTTATTTGAGAAAGTGCAGGAAGCAGTGGCCGGCGGAAACCCGGACTCCGTGCAATATTTTTTGAGCGAGCAGGCCGCTGCGGAAGTGAAAGCGGCCGCGCAAGCGGAAGCTTCCCCGCGATCCTGTTCCATACTCGCCGTGGATGCATCGATCAAGGATATTTTGGAAAAAGGGGAGTCCACCAGTGTAACTGTGGCCTTTAACGCCGTGATCCATATCGGCTCGGAAGATATGCCGCGTGAAACTGAAGCTGTTTGGCGTTTCTATCGCGCGGATGCGCAGGATAATTGGCGGCTGGACAGCATACACGCCTGACGGGGCTTTTCTTTTCAGGAGAGCGCATGAGCACAGGCCTTTGCTGGCTTTTTCTGATTCTATCCGTGTTTATGGGCGCGGGAGGCATCAGCGTCATGAAGGCCGGGCAAGATGCATGGGCCGTGAGCGGCATACTGGTTATGTACGCTGCGGTGGGGCCGGCCTATTATTTTCGATCTAAAGCTGTTGTTAAAATCCCTGTAGCGGTGGCTTATGCGGTTTATGAGGCCGGCGGCCTTGCGCTTGTGGCTGCGGCGGGTATTTTTGCTTTCGGCGAACCGCTGAGCGCTGTCCGTATCATGGGCATGCTCATGTTGCTTGTAGGCGCCTGGCTTTTGCATCGCGGCACGGACGCCGGCAGGGAGGTCTGAGGTGAACGTTGCGCAGACCTGGCCCTATCTTTTGGCGCTAGTCCTTGCTTCAGGTCTGGATATCGCCAGCAATCTGATGCTGAAAAAATCATCGGGGTTCGCGCGCAAAGGTTACGGCTTCGCGGCGCTGCTGCTTATGGTCGGAGCCGTGAGCTGTCTTGCTTATATCGTTACAGCCCTGCCCCTGGCCGTGGCCTGGGCGTTATGGATGGCCCTCGGCGTGCTCGGCACCGCCCTGGGCGGCTGGTTATTTTTCGCCCAGAAAATTCACCCGCAGGGTTGGGCGGGCCTGGTTATACTTCTGGGCGGCATGATTTTGCTTTATGCCGGTTAGGCGGTCCGGTCAGGCGTCGGGCGGCGCATCCGTTTCGTCATTTTGCGGCGGAAGGTCTTCGACCCGAACGCGGCGCACGCGGTAGCGAT
>CBDTYX010000107.1:0-6851 GCA_965364745.1 uncultured Desulfovibrionaceae bacterium
GGCGCGGTTTGCACCAGCTCCTGCACCGCCTCGACATAGTTGCCCAAAAGATCCATAGTCTGCCCCAGACTGCGCTCAATGCCGTCCAATCGGTTAACCAAATGCGCGTCCGTCTCGGGCGGGGGCGCAGCCGCTGGCGCAGGCGTCTCCCCCTGCCCGCCGGCGGCCACGCCCTGCAAGGCAGCTTCCAGACCTTCCAGGCGCTTGAACAGGGCGGACTGCTGCTGCGAAAGGCTGATGACGCTTTTGGCCAAATTGCTGACAATGAGCGACAAATCCTGGCCGAGATCGGCCGGCGCGTCTGAACCTTCCAAGGTCGGGCTCAAACGAGTGGCCCGATCCTCTTCCGCCTCGCTCTCCCGGCAGGGCGGACAGGCTTCAGGGCTGATCCAGGGAAACTCCGCGGCCAGACGGGTCCGCACTTCCGGTATGCTCATGCCCAATTCAAAAAAATCGCGAATGCGCTTGCACACTGCCAGAGCCTCGGTAGTAAAGCGAATGGGCTTGCCCTGGTTGGCTACGGGAATGCACCCGGGGAACTTCCGCCGGTAGCTCTTAATTGTGGTTTCCGAAACTCCCAATTGGCGGGATAAATCTTTATGCGTCAATGCTTTGTGGGGCATGTTTCCTCCTGATTGCCTGCTGCGGCAGCCGCTGAAAAACCAAACCGTCCAGCTGCCGGACAATTATCGTACACTTTACGAATTATGCCTGAAAATTTGCGATTTGCCAAATGCAATCTGTTATGGCATGCCTTTGTCCAGAATAATTTTTTATAAGGAACACCATGCGCGGCTTTTTCAGCAAAATGCTTTTTTTAATCCTGGCCGGAATTTGCGGCCTTATTTTTCCCCAAAACAGTCTGGCCGACCCGGTGGAAATCAAATTGGCCGTGGTCACCAAATCCGGCTCGGCCCAGAATATCGCAGCGGAAAAATTTAAAGAACTCATTGAAGCGCGCTCAAACAACGAAATCCAGGTGACTTTATATCACAGCGGCTCTTTGGGCACGGAAACTGAAATCCTGCAGCAGTTGCAGCTCGGCTCCCTGCACATGGCCATTATCACGGCCGGGCCCCTGGACTCGTTTTACCCGGAAATTCGAGTCCTTTCCTACCCGTTTTTATTCAGCAGCCACGCCCGGGCCGATGCCGTGCTCGACGGATCTGTGGGCCGCAAAATTCTGGACGGCCTCGCCCGGGTAGGCTTCAAGGGTCTGCATTTTTCTGAAAACGGCTTTCGGCACCTCACCAACTCCCGGCGGCCCGTGCACAGCGCCGCTGACGTGGCCGGCCTGAAAATCCGGGTCATGGAATCCGCTCTGGATATTGAGCTGTGGCGCACTTTGGGCGCCAACCCTACACCCATGGGTTGGCCCATCTACGCGGAGCTGCAGCAGGGCGCCATTGACGCCCAGGAAAACCCCATTTCCATTGCCGCGGTATATAAGCTTGCGGAAGTGCAAAAATATCTGACTCTGACCGGACACATTTACTCGCCCCACGTGGATCTGGCCAATCTGGCCTGGTTTGAGGGCCTTGCTCCAGCCGTGCAAGAGCTGACGCACTCCTGCATGGCCGAGGCCGCCGTGTACCAGCGCGCTTTCAGCCGGGCCAAAGAGGCTGAATTTCTGGCCGAACTCAAAGCCGCGGGGATGCAGGTGGACGAACACCCGGACCTTAATTCTTTCCGGGCCAGGGTGGCGAACTTTGCCGATCTGCCCCTGTTCAGCGCGCCCGAAGTAAACGCCCTGCTGCAAGAAACCCTGGCCGCCGCGCGCGAGCAATAATTCCAGCCCCATGCCGTCCCGCCGCCCCGCTGCCGTGTCCGCTTTAAGCAAGGGAATCATCGCCCTGAGCGCCCGGCTGAACCGGGCGACCCGCGCCCTGCTGGTCTGCGCCGCCGGGGCCATGATCGCGGTGGTGCTGCTTCAGGTCATCTGCCGCTACCTGTTCAACAACTCCCTATCCTGGTCGGAAGAGCTGGCCCGCATGCTCCTGGTCCAAATCACTTTTTTGGGCGCGACCGCCGCTTTTCACGGCCGTATGCACATTGCCGTGGATATTGTTGCCGGCGCGGCCGGGCCTAAAACGCGCCGCATCCTGGCCACGGCTTGCCTGCTGGTTTGCGCGGCGCTGTTCGCAGCCATGCTGGTTTACGGCCTGGCTTTCAGCAAAACTCTCTGCCTGCAAGAGGCCGCGTCCTTGCCGGTCAACCGGGCCGTGCCTTTTGCCGTTATTCCGATCAGCGGCGGTGTAATGCTCCTGCACGCCGCGGCCATGCTTTTTGAAGAGTGGGTCGGGCCGGGCAAGACGCCTGCGCAACCCGAACCGAGAGGGCACACGCCTCAAAATAACCCCGCGGCAGGAGGGGATCCGACATGACCGCCACCTGGCTGCTTATCGCCTTGTTTGTGCTCCTGCTGGCCATCGGCACGCCAGTGGGCATGTCCCTGGGCGCATCGGCCCTGGCCGCCTGGCTGCTTACCGCCGATGCTTCGCCCATGCTGGCCGTACAGCGTCTTTATGCCGGGGCCGACTCCTTCCCTTTGCTGGCCGTGCCCCTGTTTATCATGGCCGGTGAAATTATGAGCGCGGGAGGTATTTCCCGGCGCATTGTCCGCCTGGCCGACGCCCTGGTAGGGCACCTTCCCGGCAATCTGGGCCTGGTTTGCGTAACCGCCTCCATGATCTTTGCGGGCATTTCCGGCTCGGCCGCGGCGGATGTGGCCGCTGTGGGGGCCATCATGATTCCGGCCCTGGTGAGACGCGGCTATGCCCCGGCCAGAGCCGCCGCCCTGCAGGCCGCGGCCGGATCCATGGGCGTGATTATCCCGCCCAGCATCCCGGCCATTATTTACGGCGCGCTCAGCGGCGCTTCCGTAAGCCGCCTGTTTATGGCCGGCCTGCTGCCGGGGCTGCTTATGGCCGTCAGTCTTTCTCTGGTCTGGATCTGGCTGCACCGCCACGAAAATTCCGCGCGCCGACCCTTTTCCGGCCGCGAGCTGAAAGCGGCCCTGGCCGACGGCGTGTGGGCCCTTGGCGTCCCGATCGTAGTGCTCACAGGCATTTTCTCGGGCATGTCCACCGCCACGGAATCCGCGGCCCTGGCCCTGGCCTATGCCGCGCTGGCGGGCCTGTTCATTTACAAAGAGCTCACGCTCAAAAATATCCCGAACCTCATTTTATCCGCGGGCGTCATGTCCGGGGTGGTCATGTTCATGATCTGCGCGGCCAACATGTTCGGCTGGCTGCTCACCTTCAACCGGGCCTCGGAGCACCTGGTCAACATCCTGCTGGCCTTCAGCCGTGACCCAGGCCTACTGCTGTTGTTCATCAACGTCATTTTACTGCTGGCCGGCTGCCTTCTGGAAACCACGGCCGCGCTGATTCTGTTCGTGCCGGTCTTTCTGCCCCTCATCCCGCACCTGGGCATCAGCGAGGTGCAGTTCGGCGTCATCATTATCCTCAACCTGGCTATCGGCATGCTTACCCCGCCCGTGGGCGTATGCCTGTTCGTTTCCTGCGCCCTGGGCAAAGTGGAGCTTGCCCAGGTGAGCCGGGCCGTGCTGCCATTTCTGCTCATCCTCATGCTGGATCTTGTCCTTGTCTGCACCATACCCGCCCTCACTACCCTGCATTTTCTATATTAAGCAGCTCACTTCCATTCGCGCCTGACCCTGCTGCTCGCCGAAGATCTTAAGCTTAACCGCGAAATCTTCTGCGCCCTGCTCGCAGACACCGGCCTGCGCCTCGACACCGCTGAAAACGGACGCATCGCCCCGGAAAAATTCATCGCCGATCCGAACCGTTACGAGCCATCATCATGGATGTGCAAATGCCGGACATGAGCGGCCTGGAAGCGGCCCGCGCCAGCCGCTCCCTAACCCTACCCCAGGCCGCGGCCATTCCGTAACCGCCAGCGCCTTCAAAGAAGACGTGGCCGGCTGCCTGACCGGCGGCATGAGCGACCGCGTGGCCAACCCCCTGGACGAACGGGAACTTATCGATAAGCTGCTGTTGTATTGCAGCAAGTAAGGAAGGACGCGCTGTCCTTCCTTCGCTGTTTGTTCTCAGACCCCTTTGCACTGTCGTCTTGGAAACGAATTCCCGCCGGACTGCACCGCCTGAACAACAAGGGTTATACCGTCGTTGTTCCCCCTCCCAGGTATTTACGCAGAATCTGCATCATGCCGTCAACGCTCATAGGTTTGGCGAGGTGATCATCCATGCCGGCCTCAATGCAACGCTCGATGTCTTCCTTAAACGCGTTGGCGGTCATAGCCACAATAACGGCCCGGCGCCAGCCGCGGGAGCTTTCCTCGGCGCGGATGCGCTTGGAGGCGGTATAGCCGTCCATAACGGGCATATGCACATCCATTAGGGTAAGATCATACGCCCCTTCCGCCATAAGATATTTTTCCACGGCCTCAGCCCCGTTTTCCGCCACATCCACGGTGATTTCCGTATTTTCCAGATAGGCGAACACGATTTCACGATTAATCTCGTTATCTTCAACCAACAAAAGGCGGCTGCCCCTGAACGACCCGATCTCTGACGACGGCTTAGCTGTTTGACTCGCGGGCGCGCCGAGAATTTCATTGATAAGGTTGACCACCGTGGAAGGAAATATCGGTTTAGCCAGGAATCTGTTCACCCCCGCGTCTACGGCCTTGTCTTCTATATCTGCGAACCTGGACGAGGAAACCAGAACAACGATGACCTGGCCGGTAAACTCCGCCTTGATTTTTTTGACCAAGGCCGCCCCCTCTTCCCCCAGGCTGTCCCAATCAAGAAAAACTATATTAAATGGACTGCCTTCCTTGCTTTCCCGCAGCATCTGAAAAGCCGAATCCGTATTATCCGCCGTGACCGCGGCGATATTAAGCTCGCGAAACAGACTTTCAAAAAATTCGCGCGCTTCTTCCGATTTGTCCACAACCATGACCCTGGTGTGGCGCGCATTAATGGACGGATCCAGCTTTGCGGGCTCATACTGCTCGGAATTCTTCAACTTAACCGTGACAATGAAGGCGCTGCCTTTGCCGAATTCACTTTCCACCTGGATGTGGCCGTCCATCAACTTGGCGATTTTATCGCAGATGGCAAGGCCAAGGCCCGTGCCCCCGAACTGCCTTGAAGTGCCGCCATCGGCCTGCTCAAACGGTGAAAAAAGACGCCCGATTTGTTCTTGGGTCATGCCGATGCCGTTATCCTCTATGGTGAAGCGAACCAACGACCACAGGCTGTTTCTTTCAGGGCAAGAAACAGTGAGACGGATGACCCCTTTTTGCGGCGTGAATTTACAGGCATTGCCGAGAATATTGGTCAAGATTTGCGAAAGGCGCAAATCGTCGCCGATATAGCGCGATGACAGTCCCTTTTCCAAAGTGACCAGCAGAGACTGCTCTTTTTCATCAGCCTTGGCGGAAGCCACCGTGTACACATTCATAAGCAGCTTCTCCAGGCCGAATTCCTCCTCAATCAACTCAAACTTGCCCGCTTCAATCTTGGACATATCCAGGATATCGTTGATGAGGCCGAGCAAATGGGCTGAGGAAGTGGTGATTTTGTTCAGACTGTCGTTTCTGGCCTCGGGGTCTTTAGCTTTCTTGGCGATATAAGTCATGCCGATGATCGCGTTGAGCGGCGTGCGGATTTCATGACTCATTCTGGACAAAAATACGCTTTTGTGTCGGCTGGCCTGCTTGGCGGCTTCATTGGAAGCGCTGAGTTCACCGATAAGCCGCATAAGATTGTCGCGCATTGTTTCCAAAGCCCTGGCCATGGCGCCGAATTCATCTTTGCGCGTCAGCAGGTGCGGATTCAGCTTTACAGTGAAATTTTTTTCCGCAATGGCGGTCGCAAAATCAGTTTCTTCGGAAATCGCCCGCAAAATGCCGGAAGCGAAATAATACCCGGCCGCCAACAAAATAATTACCGCCGCCGCAATAATGCCCACTATGGTCATGAATGCCGCGTCTGAACTCTTTTTATTCTGGACGTTGGCAAGGGCGGCCACATTCAGAACATAGGCGTTCAACGCGTCAAGGGCATCCATAAACTCATTAAGAGCAGGAAGCATCACTTCATTGTTGTATCTGTTGAACTCAGCTATGGCCTCATTGCTGGTGGTCAAAATGTCCAGCTCCAGAGCGTGCGCGTTCAGGGCATGAAATTGCCCGCGCTTTTCGACCAAGGCGGCGTATAGGGCGTCTTCCTCGGAGCCGGAGGACTCCGTTTGAGCGTATAGGCTCAAGAGCTCGTCATTATTTTTATATAACGCCAGAGCCTTGTCATGGTTTTCCCTTATACGCCCCGGATCCTTATCCAAAGCCATTTGCAGCATTAAAGACTGCGCTCTCCAAAAGTTTGACTTGGCTTTTTCCAGATATAAGGCCGCTTCGGTGGTGTTATCATACTGGTAGGTTATGTCCGCGGCATTTTTCAGCATGAAATAACTGCCGATTCCGCCTACGATTATGGTCACCAAGAGGGAAATAACGAGAAAGTATAGAATGCTTTTGCGAAAACTCATGATCATACAAAATGCTTGTTTTTACCAACAACCCGCGGCTGAAATAAAACCGCAAAGATAAGGGCCGCTCCCATGAAGACTTGTCGGCGCTGGATCCGTGCGCCTGTAGATGGAGAGTCAAAATTTATCAGCACTGAACTGCCGGCCGGGCTAAATATGCATGGATTTTACTTTTTTTATAAAATGAGCGGGATAGCATGTCAATTGGGCAAGCGCACGCTCAGGGTCGCGGCCTGCCCAAGGCCGCCGGGGAGGGGAACCATCAGGAGCTAAGCCCCTATTGGTTTCCTCTCCCCGGGCCCCGCCCCTTCCTT
>CBDTYX010000108.1:0-6836 GCA_965364745.1 uncultured Desulfovibrionaceae bacterium
GAGGGGGAGAGGTTCGGAGAGGAGGAAACTAAAGGGGCGAGCCCCTTTTGGTTCCCCCTCTCCGTTCTTTGTTACATTTCCACTTTAACCGCCCGGGCCGGGCCGCGGTTTACGGTGCGGCGGTAGGTGAGGCCGGGGTAGCCGAAGACCATGGCGTAACGCACGGCGGCGCCTTCGGACAAAGCCAGGCGGGTTTGCAGGCAGGGGGCGAAGTCTTTGACGGCCCAGGTGAGCAGGCCGTTCCACAGGGTGCCCAGAGCCAGGCTTTGGGCGTAGAGTTCAAAGTAGCTTAAGGCGATGATGGCGTCTTCCTCGCCGGTGCCGGCTTCGGGCAGGCTGGAAACGATGATGGCGTGGGGCGCGCCCCGAAAAATGATGTCCTCTTTGGAATCGGCCCAGGTCATTACTGCGTGGCGCATGTAGGGCATGGCCGGGTGCTGTTGCAGGGCCGGGTTTTTAATGCTTTCAGCCACTTTTTGGTAGGTGAGGGCGCGGAATTTTTGCATGGCCGAGCGGCTTTCCAGCACGGAGAATTGGAGCGCGCCGCGGTTGGCTCCGGTAGGGGCGTTCCAGGCGGTGTTTATGAGGTCGTCGATGACTTCCGGCGGCACATCCTTGCTTTTGAAGTGGCGCATGGAGCGGCGGGAAAGGATCAGGTTCTTCAGATCCTCGGGGTGGTGCTTGCGCGTGACCGGCAGGCCCGCCTCAGGAGTGAGGTTTCCCACAGAAACCGCGCCGGTGGGGCACACGGCCAGGCAGTGGCCGCACAAGATGCACAGGTCGGCCTTCAGCATGGTGGGGTAGGGGTCAAGCAGCAAGAGCTCGGCCTGGCAGGATTTGACGCAGGCTCCGCATTGGGTGCAGCGGGCGATATCGACTTTAAACTCATTCATGCAAAATCATCCTTGGTTCGGAATGCCGAATTCACTTAGAGCATCTCACCCTTGAAAGAGCCGGTTGATGAAATGCTTCGACTGTGTGGAGCGCGGCTCCGCACAGCCCGCAACAAAGGTGTAGACGGCTGTTTTGCGGAACAGCAAAATCGCGTATCATTGAAAGGCGATGCTCGAAGAGCAAGACGCAGGACACGTCGCGGTTCAACTTGCTTTCACCGTTAACCGCCTTTGTCAGGCGTTGAATATTATAGTTAAATTAACATTCCCACGAAAAAGTGCAAAATATTCCTTGGGTTTGTGAACATTTTCACGCTTAACGGCCCGGTCCGGTCTTTTTTGTGCGCGCGGAGCGGGCGCGGAGTCTTGCGCATTGACGTAAACGCGGCACTATTCTAAACAATAAAAGAGGCATATAGTAATTTTAGAGGCAGGTTTCAGGCGCCGGGCCGTTTTTTATGCCGGCCCCGCGATTCGCTCCGCTTTGCGAAAACCGGCGGCGGGGTAAAGGTGCACGACGATGGCCGCGAACTTTTTATATTTTGACCGCCAGGACCACGAGCTCCTGTTCATGGTCAATAAGATTCTGGAGCAGGAGCCGGGCATGGCGCTGATGAAGCCGCTGTTCGACCCCAGCCTGCACCCCAACGGCATCAAGCAGATGTCTATTTCCCGCGAGCTGCGCGTGGCTTATGCTGTGGTCAACCTGCTCACCTCCCTGGAAGACGGCCAGCTCAGCGATCGCCTGCGCGCCCTGCAATCCCTGCGCGATGAAGTGCTGTACACGGGCGCGGATTCTTTTCGCCGCAATACCGGGCGCGTGCTCATCCAGATTATGAAAGATCTTGTGCGCGCTTACGGGCATACACGGCGCCAGCTCATGCTGGCCCACGATTTTATGCGCGCTTCCACAGGCAATCCGCGCATTATCCGCGGCATGTTGCGGCGTTATCATTTGCTGGAAATGCCCGAAGACTGGAGCCAGCTGTCTTTTGACGACCATGTGCACGACGCGCACACCAAAGGGCGCAAGACCTCCACCCATCTGATCATGGACGCCTGGATCAAGGGGATTCGCTCGCTTACGGTCATTTATTACAACTATGTGGAAGAAGCGGCCGCCCGCGAGCTTTTGCAGGCCGCCGCGATCATGGGCATGGACGTGCGCATCGGGGTTGAGTTCAATGCCGGTTTTCGCGATAAGATGGTGCAATTTATTTGGGTGCCCACGGGCTTTGCCGGCGTGGACGCCTTTATTGAGTTTTTGCAGTCAGCGGCAGTGGCCAAGCTCATGCGCGAGGGGCAGACCGTGTCTTGCTACCGGGAAAACATTGTGCGTGATCTTTTGGAGAATTTTAACCGGGTGCATCGCGAGCGGATCAACGCGTATTTTAAAGTTGATCTGCCTGTGCTTAACCGGGAGGAATTCGAGGTGTTTGTGGGCCCGGGCCAGGCCTCGCGCCTGCATTTGGCTGAATTTATCCACCGCGAATTGGCGGGCGTTTTTGACGGGCGCCTGAACGAGCTGCGCGACGAGTTTGCCGCGGCCGACGCCGCCGGCTGCAAGGCCATTAACGGGCTGGTGGATGAAATGAACATGCTCGACCCGGAGACCATTTTGGAGCGCTGGCTGGTGCCTTCGGCCAACCCCGGCATCAATGATCCGGACAGCCCGGTGCTTGATGAGGACTCGCCCGCGTTGCTCAAGCACAGCGTGCATACGCTGGTCGATCTGGTGGCGGGTCTGCGCGCCAACTACGAATGTATTCTGACCCTGTCCGGGCTTACAGTGGAAGATATTCTGGAAATTCTTTACGACTGCGAGGGGCGGGTCACCCACCTTGAGATGTTTAATCTCAAGGAATACACGCGCGGCTGCTCGCCCTACCTTAAAGAAGTGTGCGCTTTGCGCCAGGCCGTAAACGAGGGCAGCGTCATTGCCTTAAAAAGGATTATCCGGGCAAGCCTTGGCGCCATGCGCGCCGCGCCCGAAGCGGACGAAGCGCGTTGCGCCAAGTTTACGCGGATTTTAAAAGACATTCCCCGCTTGCAGAGTTTTTACGCGACCAGCCCTTTACAGGCCTCGTTAGGCAGCGATTCCACCGGCCGCTCGCACCGCCTCCTGGGCATGGGCCTGGTGTATTGGGAGAGCCTGCCCCTTAGAGCCCGGCGCGAGGCCGAGGATCCGGCGGCCCGGCACACGGTTATTCCCATTCACACCACGGTGTGCCCGCGCCTGGATTTTTTTCCGCGTAAAAATTTCAGAGCCTTAGCGGCTTCGGACGCCGCCCCGCAACGCCGCACGCTTTTGCCGGCTGATTTTCGGTTTTTCCGCAAACGCAGTTGGGTGGCCCAACACGATGCCGTGTTTGATCTTGAGGCCGGCAACGTCATTGCCCTGGGCGGCATAGACAAAAGCCCGCTGGACAATTTTTCCCTTGATCCGGCGCAGCATATTTCCGCGCCGCCGCCCCTCAATATGACCTATTTGAACACGAGGGTGCGCAACGGCTTAAAGGTTATGGCCGGCTTCGTTCCGGCCATGCTCACCTTTTTGTACACCCAGGATTGGTGGTTTCTGGCCTGGTTCGGGGCGGTGATCTGGTTTTTTATTACCTTTTCCCGCAATATCGTCCAGGCGGTGCTGGCCGGGCGGGGCATTCGCCGCACTTCGCTGTTGCGCTGGAACGATTACATCAACTGGAACCGGGTCATGGATTCGCTTATGTACACGGGCCTGTCCGTGCCCCTGCTCGATCTTTTGATCCGCACCGCGCTTTTGCAGGAAGGCTTGGGTTTGACCGTGTCCAATGCGCCGCTTCTGGTCTTTACGGTGATTTCAGCGGCCAACGGCGTTTATCTGGCTGCGCACAACGTCTATCGAGGTTTGCCCATTCAGGCGGCCATGGGCAATTTGTTCCGCTCGGCCCTGGCCATTCCCACGGCCATGGTTTTCAATTTTTTGCTGATACATATTCTGGAGGTTATGGGCCTGCACGATTACATGCTCTACGCCCAGCAGAGCGCGGCCATCGTTTCCAAGCTGTCTTCGGACTGCGTGGCCGCGCTGATTGAAGGCCTGGCCGACCGGGCGCGCAACGTGCGCATCCGCAGTTACGACTACCGCCTGAAACTGAACCAGTTGTTCAGCACCTTTGCCAAAATGGAGCTGATCTTTCCGGAGCAGGATGTTTTGGAAGTGCTCAAGCAGCCCAAGGAGCTGATTCGGACCATGACCGCCGAGGCCAGGGGCCTGGAGCGGACTATTATCATCAATGCCCTTGATTTGATGTATTTTTGGATGTACCAGCCGCGCGCGGCCACGGTGCTTAAAGATTTCATCCGGCGCATGACCCCGGAAGAGCGGACTATTTTTGCGCGCTCGCAAAACGTGCTGGTGCGCGAGCGGGAAATCAGCCAGATGTTTGTGGACGGCATGGTCGGCCGCAACTTCGCCCCGGCTCTGGCTTTTTTCCTGGGCCGCTACTATGAGTATCTGGAAGAAATGTACAAGCTTACGGGCGAGAAAGACAAGCCCGAAGACCCGGCTCATGTGCGCAACGAGTTTGCGGAGGATTAGATATGGAATTTTATCTGGCGGATAATCCGCCCCTGGCTTTTGCGCCGGAATATTTAAGCCTTTTTAAGGATAGGGGCCGGGCGTTCAATATACGCAAGCTGGAGCTGACTTTTCATTTTATTAAAAACTGCCTGTGCTTAAGCTGCCCCGCGCAGGTGATCGCCCCGATCCATGAGGGCGGGCAAATTCCGTGCATCTTTTTGGAATCTTGCCCGTACCTGGGCAATGAAGGCGGTCTGGCTGCCGATTTGCGTAAAAATTTGGACGCGCCCCTTGTTTATCTGGAAGA
The DNA here is from genome assembly GCA_965364745.1 of uncultured Desulfovibrionaceae bacterium. Taxonomy (GTDB): domain Bacteria; phylum Desulfobacterota; class Desulfovibrionia; order Desulfovibrionales; family Desulfovibrionaceae; genus JAVBRZ01. Next base: position 4,763 of record CBDTYX010000108.1, read on the forward strand.
GGCCGCGCCGTTTTATCCTCACGGGGCGCGCAATTTGTGGCATTGGACCACGGAAAGCCTGCCCAAGCTTCTGGCTCTGGAAGACAGCGGCTACACCGGCCCCTACATTGTGCCGCACACTTGCAAAGTGGTGGAGGAAAGTCTGGCCATGCACGGCATAGCCAAAAATCGGCTTTACTACAATGACGTCTCCTATCGGGTGGAGCGCCTGCTTTTGCCGCCGCGCTTGTCCGGTTTCACTCTGGCTGACAACATGCTGCTGTCCGGTTTTTTGCGCGAGCGCATTTTGGCCGCGTCCGGGGAACTGCCCGGCACGAAGCGTTGCTATGTGCGGCGTGTGGGAGCGCGGCGCATTGTTAATGAAGAGGACCTTTACCCGCTGCTGGCAGAGTTCGATTTTGAGATTATGACTCCGGAAGAACTGCCCCTTAAGGAGCAGTACCGGTATATGAGCAATGCGGGTTGTTCGCTGATGGCCCACGGGGCCAACTCCACGCTGATTTTGGCGCAGCCCGCGCAGTCGGCCGCCGTTGAGTGTTTCAGCAACCGCTATGTCAGTTATAACAACCTGCACGCAGTGCGGCTTTTAAAGCTGCGCTACCACGCCCTGGTGGAAGATTTGGACGCTTCCTGCGCGCCCAATCCCGCGCAGTCCACGGATGAATACTTCGCAGCCGGGCCCAAGGCCGATATCATTGTGGATCCGCTGCATTTGCGCATTCTGCTGGAAAACGCCCTGGGCGGACGCTGGCGGCGGTAACCCGAGAGCGACCTTTGATTGATGATCTGCGTTTCGGCTTTAAATATTCTAGCCCGAATTCATGAACAAATAAGAATGCAGGCGTTGCCGCTGGGCCTGCCTGCTCAGCACGGAAGCTAGGTGCGCCTCCTACCTCTGAAATTCGATTTCAGGGGGCGGGAGCTTATTTGTTGTTTTTTAGCAAGGCCTAACTTTTCTTTTGTCCGGGGCGCTTTCTGAACCCATGCGCAAAGTCCGCCGCATACAGGCGGGAGGCCGTGCCGGGGTCGGAAGGCTCCCCGGTGCGCGGGTTAAGGTTTTCGCCGGGCAGGACGAGAAACATGGTTTGGCGGGAGAGTTTGCGGCCACGCACAAATTGGGCCAGCTCGCTTAAGGGTGCGGCGGCTATGCTTTCATCGGGCCAGCTTACGCGGTGGCCGATGATGACTTTGGTGTCCGGGGAGAGGCCTGCGGCCAGAAGCTCGCTTTGCAGCTCGGCTGCATGCTCGGCTGAGAGATACACGGCGAGAGCCGCGCCGGCGACGGCCAGGGCGCGCAGGTTTTCGCCTTCCGGCATGGGGGTTTTGCCGGGCAGGCGGGTGATGACCAGGGTCTGCCTGGTTTCGGGCAGGGTGAGGGACTGTCCGGCCGCTGCGGCCGCGGCGAAAGCGGCGGACACGCCGGGCACCACGTGCCAGGCAATGCCCTCGCGATCGAGCAGGCGGGTTTGCTCAAGCAGGGCGCCGTAAAGGGCCGGATCGCCGGTGTGCACGCGGGCCACGTTTTGGCCGCGCAAGGCGAATTCTTTGATCAGGGCGTGGGTTTCATTAAGGGTCATGTTGGAGGAGTCGCGCAGGGTGGCGTCAAATTTGGCGTTGCCGATAACCTCCGGCGGCACCAGAGAGCCGGCGTAAAGCACGAGGTCGGCCTCGGCGATGAGCCTCGCCCCGCGCAGGGTGATGAGATCGGCAGCGCCCGGCCCCGCGCCGATAAACCAGACCTGGCCGGTTTGCGGGGCCGTGTTTTCCTGTAAAGCAGGCTTGCCCGCACCTGGAGAAGCAAGCGGACCGCTTGCCTGGGGTTTCTTTTTCATCTTACTTTTTGAGGCCTCGCTGCCTTTCCCATACCCTAAGCAGGGTGAAGGGGCAAACGCTTCATTGGTTTCGGCCTGGGTGCACAGACAAGCCGGGGCTCCGCCTGTTCCTCGGGCATACTTGGCCTTAACGGCTGAAGGCAAAAAAAGGCGGGTGAGGACTTGTCCTGCCGCTCTGATAGTCAGGGTTAAGGAAAGGGTGGGGGCCGGGGAGGGAAAAACACAAGGAGTTGAGGCCCTTG
>CBDTYX010000109.1:0-6812 GCA_965364745.1 uncultured Desulfovibrionaceae bacterium
TCCACCCTGCGGATGATTATGCATAATCTGGCGGCTTTCCGCGCCGCGCATCCTGTCGGCATGGGCGAAGTCACCGCGGTTCATATCGTGAAAAGCGCCCTGATTGTGCCCGGCGCCGCCGAACTGGGAATGCCCGGGCAACCCGCCGGCCTGGCGCCCGCCGCCCTGGAAGCCGCTTCCGCCATGCAAAGGTCCATTGCCGTGACCCCGAAAATCACGATTCATCTCGGTCCGGGCCCGATCCCGCGCTGCGGCATGATCGCCGCCCTTGAACTCTTTGGCCACCCGGTCATTGTGGTAAGGCACGCCCCGACGATGGTCGGGGTTGTGATGCCAGGTGTCCCCGTCGCGGCCGTCATGGTGGCCGTGCCCATCATGGCCGCCGTGGCCGTCGTGGTGGTCGTGATGATGGCCGTCGCCGTCGTAGTGATCATGATCATAGTGATAGTAATGGTCCACATCAATATGAATGTCGTCATGATACCAGTCCATATCGCCCCACAAAGCATAGCCGGCGGCCATGCCGAGACCGAAGGAAATAATGCTGCCGGCCACATAATCCGGAGGATACCAGTAATAGGGCGGATAGGCCGGATATGGCCAGGGCCCGTAAACCACTGTGGGATTGTACACCGGCACGTAAACCGTGTCCGGCTGGGCGGGCTCAATAACAATGACCTGTGACGAACCTGAACCCTCGGTCTTAACCGTCTGCTCTTTGCCGGACTTCAGATTGCCCTGCGCCTGGGCCTTATTTCTGAGCCGCTGCACCGCGGCCATGACGTCCTTCTGCTGAGACAAAAAAGCGTCGCCCAGCGCCTGAGTCCAGTCCAGTTTATCGTTCATCATCTGCAAAGTCTGGGGGAACGCGGCCAGCGACTTCACGCTGGGATCCCAGGGCTGCTTTTGCAGCGCAGCGTCCAGATCCTTGCCTTTGAGGTTGGGGTTGGCTTTTGCCCAGCGCGCCGCTTCCACCACCTCCAATGGATAAGTGGAGGCCATGAGCACCTGGGCCAGGAGAGAGTCAGGATAAAGCGCGATGGGCGCGACCAGTTGCTCCAACTGCGCCGCGCTCAGATTCTGGTTATCCTTATCCTGCGCCTGAGCCGGGCCGGGCGCCGCAACACAAAGAATCAACGCCATGATCGCCATAAATTGGTGTAGCCGTTTCATGTCCGACTCCTTTTAAAAAAGCTGAAAGCTTCGCAAACCGCAAGTGTATCTTTCAGATATAAATATCTATTTTCAAAAGACAATGTATGCCCCGGAAAAATACCTCCACAGCGCGTCTTTAGATAATTACATCCGGATTGTCGGGCCGGTTTGCTTTCCGCCTTGAAAATTATATATTTAAAGCCGGGCCGAATCGCGGCTATAAAAGGGCAAACGCTATGTCCAGAAAGAGTTTCTTCACACAGGTTTACGCGCTGGTGGCCTTAATTCCCGCCGGGAAAATCATGACTTACGGCCAAATTGCCCAAATCCTGGGCGGAGCTTACTCGGCCAAGCTGGTGGGCTTTGCCATGAGCTCGGCGCCGGACGGGGCTGAGCTTCCCTGCCACCGGGTGGTCAACCGCCTGGGAGAAATGGCGCCGGGGTTCATTTTTGGCGGGGAAGATCGCCAGCGTGGCTTGCTTGTCGCCGAGGGCGCGCCTTTTTTGCCTGACGGCCGGGTGGATGTGAACCTGGCCCGCTTTGAACCCAATCTGAAACAACTTGCAAAAATCACACAATAAAACGAACATGCGGAGCGTTATCTATGTCTGAATTTGTGCTGATCAGCGACTTTGACGGAACCATGGCGGCTGCGGATTTTTACGATCTGGCCGTGCGGGAGCTCTTGACTCCGGAAGATATAAAGCCCTGGGATGATTTTAAAGCCGGCAAAATTACCCACTTTACAGCCATGCAGCAAATTTTTTCCAATATTTACGCGCCGGAGGAAAAAGTGCGGGCCGTGCTCGACGACATGGGCCTGGACCCGCGCCTGGCTGAATCGGTAAACGCCTTGCGCGCCAAAGGCTGGGACATTGTGGTCGCGTCAGCCGGCTGCCTCTGGTACATTGATATTTTGCTGAAAAAAGCCGGCGTGGACCTTGAGGTGCACGCCAACCCCGGCACTTATGCCGCAGGCGGGCCTTTGCGCATCGAACTTCCGGAAGCGGACCCCTTCCTCAGCCCTAAAACCGGCATCGACAAAGCCGCCATTGTGGAGCACCATTTAAAGCTGGGCGCCACAGTGGCTTTTGCCGGCGACGGCTACACCGACCTGGCCCCGGCCCTGCTCGCGCCGCCCCGCCTGCGCTTTGCCCGCGCCGCTCTGGCCGAAATGCTCGCCGAGCGCGGCGAAACCTTCCAGCCCTTCGACGTCTGGTCCGAGGTGGCCGGCAGCCTGCTGGCCTATGTAGACGGCCGATGAAGACCATCACCCAAATTCGCGTGCCCAGCCTGGTGCGCATCAAGCCGGGGGCGCTGGCTCGCCTGGGCATTTACCTGGCCCGCGAAGATTATCGCCGGGTCCTGGCGCTGACCAGCCCGCTGCCGGAAGCTGTGGCCGCAGTCTGGCGCGCGGCTCTTGATTCGGAAAACATTGACCTGGCCCGTTGGGAAGTAGTGGACGGCAATGATTTTGAAAATGCGGTCCGTATTTTCGGCGAACTGCCCCCCAAAACAGCCTGCGTGGTGGGGGTCGGCGGCGGCAAAGCCCTGGATGCAGCCAAATATGTCGCTTTTCTGGCGCGCCTGCCTTATCTCGCCGTGCCCACCTCCCTGTCCAACGACGGGTTTTGCAGCCCGCAATCCAGCCTGACCATGGGCGGCAAACGCCGCTCTCTGCCCGCCGGCCTGCCCGACGGGGTGATTATCGATGTGGACGTCTGCCTTAAAGCGCCCAGGGCGCTTTGGCTGTCCGGAGTGGGAGACCTTTCGGCCAAGCTTACGGCCGTAGCCGACTGGAAGCTGGCCTTCCACAACCGCGGAGAGCCGGTCAACGATCTGGCCGCGCTGCTTTCCGACGCTTCGGTGCTGCAATTTCTGGCCGCCCCGGACTTCAACCCCAAAGGCATGGCTTTGCTCGGCACAGCGCTCATGCTCAACGGCATTGCCATGGAAATAAGCGGCTCCTCACGACCGGCCAGCGGCAGCGAGCACCTGATCTCCCACGCCCTGGACGCGACTTCAAAGCGCCCCCGCCTGCACGGCCTGCAAGTGGGCGTAGCCGCCTACCTGATCAGTCGCCTGCAAGGCGGCGAAAACAGCGCGGCAATTCAGCGCTTATTTCAGGAAACCGGTTTTTGGGATGAAATAAAAAAAGATCCTTTTTCCAAAGCGGAATGGCTTGAAGCTGTGCGCCTTGCCCCCGGCATGAAAGAAGACTTTTTTACCGTGCTGGCCTTGCGTGACTGCCTGCCGGAGGTTGCGGCCATGTTGAATGAAGATCCGATCTTGCGGGGCTGTTTTATATGATTGAGACCGGCTTCCGGCCGAGTCGCTTCTCGACTTTCTCAGAGCTTTCAGCTATCTGTGGATATAACCTTCAGATTTTCTCATAAATTCTGCCGCCGCTTGGTCATGGGCAACAAAAGGACCGCCGTGTTGAAAAAAAAGTTTTTGACCACGCTGATTCTCCTTTGCCTGGTCTGCGTTCCCAACGCCGTTTCAGCACAAAGTGATCATGCCGAACGCCTGAAGATAGGCGTCTATGAAAGCCCGCCTTTTGTCATACGCGCCGCTGACGGCTCTTTTCAGGGCATGGCCGTCGAACTGTGGCAAACCGCTACTAAAGACCTGAATATAGCTTCAGAATACATTCAATACCATAACTTCAGAAACCTCACAGCAGCAGCCGTACGCGGCGAAATTGACGTTATTCTCACCAACTTTACGGTTACCCACGAACGCGCGCAAGTATTAAGCATAAGCTACCCCTGGTTTGACGCGGGCATGCGGGTGATGACCAATAACGAACACAAATCCGACGTGTTTGAAGAGCTCGTGGACAGCGGCCATATATATCCGTACATCTGGTTGGCTGTGCTGCTGGCTGCTTTGACCCTGCTGATCACTTTAGCCAGGCGGCGCTTTGATAAAAATTTCCATAAAGAATGGAAACTCGGCCTGGCCGCGTCATTTCACGACCTGATTCTGGCCGCCAAGTCCGGCAGAATTTCGTATGCTTTCTTAGGCTGGCTGGGCTATGTTCTTTCGGGGCTGTGGATGATTGTAGGGGTTGCCCTCATCGCTTATGTCACCTCCACGCTGACCACCGCCATGACAACCGTGTCTCTGTCTTTCAGTATCAAATCTTTGCAGGATTTACCGGGCAAGGATGTAGGCGTGCTGGCCGGCAGTGTGGGCTATGACTTCTTATTATCCATGGGCATGGACGTATACTCCTATGACGAACTGGATGAGGCCGTGAACGACCTGCATCAAAAAAAATTGGATGCCATAGTAGCCGATGCGCCGGTGCTGGAATACTGGGCTTACGCTCGCCCGGAACTCAACCTGGATGTGGTGGGCAATCTGTTTTATCCGGAAAAATACGCCTTTGCCGCCAACAAAGCCCATGATGGCTTAATGGACGCCGTTTCTCTCGAGGTCATCCGACTACACGAGTTGGGTGAGCTTAAGGCCATGAAAGAAAAATATTTCGGCCCTGAGGATTTCTAGCGGACCGCGCTAAATTAAAAAGCGCAGAACCAAATAGGGGATGATCAAAAACATCCAGATGCCTATTTTATATAGCCCCATGCCCGCGTAATGCATAGCGTCGAAAACTTCCGGCGACAGCCTGAACCAACGGCTATGCAGCTTGACCATCCAGGGGCGGGCGAAAATAAACAGCCCGGCCCAGACCAGCAGCAAAACAATATTCAGAATTGCGACCCAACCCAAGACGGCGCGAAAAAGTTCCAGCGTCATGACCCAGCCCTCCTTGCTGAAGGTTGTTTTTGCGCCGCGACCATTGCCGTGCGCAACCTGCCCTTTTGCCGACGCCTCACATCAGCTTCGCGCCGTTGGGCACGAGACGCTCGGGCACGGCAATGACCACAGCGCCCGCGGCATCGGCAAACCCGGTGAGCAAAAATTCGGAACGAAACGGCCCCACCTGCTTGACCGGAAAATTGACCACCCCGATAATCTGGCGGCCGATTAAATCTTCCGGCTGATAAAGTTCGGTAATCTGCGCGCTGGTCTTTTTCTCGCCTATTTCCGGGCCAAAATCCGCCCAAACTTTATAGGCGGGCTTACGGGCTTCGGGAAACGCCTCCACCTTAAGCACCGCGCCTACGCGCAGCTCCACGCTTGCGAACTCATCCCAGGTAATGCTCTTCATGCTTTGCGCTCCTTTGCAAAATAGATAATAATGCCTCTCAAGGCTTTGTCTTAAAATAAAAACCAAATCGCAGAGGAAGAGCTATAGTGGCATACCAATCCTTTCCCTGGCAAGCCGGAGATTCCCGTTCTTTTGAAAAGCTGGCCGCTTTATATCTGCCCGCGCTGCAAGGCAAATCAGTGCTGGATGTGGGCTGTAACGCGGGATTTTTCTGCGGCTGGGCCGCCTTTCAGGGCGCGGCCAAAGTGCGGGGCATCGATTTAAACCCGGCCTTTATTGACCAGGCGCGGCTGTGGTTTGCGGACTGCTCGTTTGCCTGCCTGAGTTGGGAAGATCTGGGTCCTGAAACATACGACCTGATCTTATGCCTGTCGGCCATTCACTATGCCAAAGACCAACAACAATTGCTGAGTTCGCTCATGAGCCGCTTAAAACCCGGCGGGTTGCTGGTTTTGGAATTGGGCGTCGCGCCCGGCCAGGCCGATGAGTTTGTGCCGGTCAAGCGTTCCATAGACACCCGTTTATTTCCCACTAAAACCAAGCTGCACAGTTTGCTGGCGCCGTACACCTTCAAATATATCGGGCCCAGCGTCGATCAGGGGGGCGATCCGCTGCCCCGCCATGTTTACCACGTGTATAACGCCCTGCCCTTGGCTGTTTTATTTATGGACGGCCACTATGCCGGCAAAACGCGCACAGCCGCGGCCATAATTAAACCGGATATCCGGCGCTTGTCCGGAGACGGCATTTATCGCCGCATTTTTGAGAAAAAGCTGGACGCGCCCTTTGAACTGGCCGCCCTGATACGGCCCGTACCGGGTACAGAACATATCGACAGCGCCGCAGTGACCCAAACCGTTTGCGAAGCCGGTCTTTTGCCGCAGCTTGCCGGCATCTACGCCCACTTGGCCGAGGGCAAAGATTTTGTGCTGGATACGTATATTCCGGAAGCCTACCAGGCGGCCCTGGTCGAGGCTCTGGCCGAGGCCGGTTTCTTTACAGTCTCTGTCTGCTTGCAGGAAATCAGGGAACAAGCCTGGACCAGGCGGCGGCCGCCTTTTGAGCAGTATGCCGCCTATATGGACAGCCTGACTGAGCGCAGCCGTATTGACGAAGCGGCCTACCTGGCCGCCAACCCCGATGTGGCCCAAGCCGTGGCCGAAGGCAAGCTGCCTTCCGGGCAGTTCCACTACTGGTTTTTCGGAAAGCGCGAAAAAAGAAAGCTTACGCCGTAAACAACCACGCCGCTTTGTCGTACACGCGAACCCAACTTTCCCCATAACGGCGCGTTGGCGCGAAATAGGCGGCATGCTTTATTTCGCGCCAACGCCTAAAAATGAACAATCAAACAGGTCCGGGATATGGTTCCCGCTCCACCGGCGCGTTTACTTGACGGCCAGCGCCTGAGTAAGCTGGGCGATTTCCAGTTCTTCGTCGGTGGGGATTACATAGATGGCCGTGGGGCTGTCCGGAG
>CBDTYX010000110.1:0-6747 GCA_965364745.1 uncultured Desulfovibrionaceae bacterium
TCTCCCGGACCCTCTCCCCTCCTGAACCCTGATTGTGTATTAAAAATAGGCATGTAAAAGGCGAACAAAACACGTGGACGTTTCCTCTTTCAATACCCTGGATATCATTATTATCGTGCTCATCGCCGTGCCCGGCGTACGCGGATTGTATCGCGGGCTCATTGAGGAAGCCACGGCTCTGGCCGCTGTAATTCTGGGCGTGGTCCTCGCCAATAAATATTATTATGACCTGGCGCCCGTGGTGGAAAAAGTCTTCCACGATCCGAAAATCGTGGGCATTTTGTCTTATGCTTTGGTGTTTTCCTGCGTGGTGCTCGTGGTTTCCGTGTTCGGCAAGCTGCTGCGCAAAATATTGTCCGTGACTTTTGTCGGCTGGCTGGACCGCCTGGCCGGCTGCCTGCTCGGCGCCGGGGTGGGATTGGTCTTAAGCTGCCTGGCCTATATGGTTATCAACCACTTCTCACCTCAGGCCGAACTCTTGCGCAACTCGCAACTAGTGTCCGCTTTGGAGCAAGTTGTGCAGTGGGGGCGGGAAATGCTGCCGCAACTGCTCAAGGGCGGCTTTGACTGGCAACCGCAATTGCCGACTATCTAACCGGATTTACCTATGTCTGCCGACAATTCCAAAATCAACGCCGACAACGCAACTGCCGAAGCTCTGGCGGAACTTGAAGAGGTCATTACCCGCCTGGTGGGACCGGGCGGCTGCGAATGGGACCAGGCGCAGACGTCGGATACCTTGTGCGACTACCTGGCCGAGGAAACTTTCGAGCTCATTGACGCCATTCGCCGTCAAGATGCAGCCGGAGTAACCGAAGAACTGGGCGATGTTTTCTTCCTGCTTCTGTGGCTGGCGCGCCTGCATAATGAAAAACACGGCCTGCCCCTGGCCCGGGCTCTTAACGGCAGCGCGGCCAAAATGATCCGCCGCCACCCCCATGTGTTCGGGGATGTGAAAGTGGCCGATGTGGAAGAACTTTACCGCAATTGGGAACGCATCAAAGCCGAAGAAAAGGCCGAAGCCGCCAAAACGGCCGGAGATGCCGACCAAAGCGGCGCGCCTGACGGCGTCTTCGCCAGCCTGCCGCGCGGCCTGCCTCCGCTGCTTAAAGCTTACCGCATCCATTCCCGAGCCGCCCGCGCAGGATTTACCTGGGAAGATGATGAAGACGTGGAGCAGCAGGTGGAAGCCGAATGGCTGGAATGGATAGACGCCCGGCTGCGCGAAGATGACGGCGCCTGCTTTCATGAATTGGGCGATATGATCTTCAGCCTGGTGGAATTGGGACGCCGCAAAGGCATTAAAGCCAACGCCGCCCTGGACGCGACCAATCGCAGATTCCTTGAACGCTTCGCCCGCATGGAGAGTCTCGCCGGTGCGCGGGGGCTTGATTTTGCCGCCCTCAGTCTGGATGAAAAAAACGCGCTGTGGGATGAGGCCAAGAGCGAAGAAAAGTAACTTACTCTGTGGACTATTTTCATATTTACAAAAAAAGGGGCAAAACGCCCCTTTTTTATTTGAATACATCCCCCAAAAGCTACTGAATACGCCCAACGCGCTTGGCATTTTCCTTGATAATGGCGATGGCCTTGCCATTATCCCCGTTTCGCTCGCCTTCTTTATCCCAAACAGCTATGGCCGCCTTGGTCAGCGTCGCGATATCCGCAGGGGGCAATGTGGTTTGTTTGTCCTTGAAAATAGTGACCAAAGCTTCCTTGTCCTTTTCCACACCATACTCATAATAAGCGGTGCGCATGGTTTGAGCCGCACCCAGCAGCGCGTCCCGGCACTCTTTATCCATGCCGTCCCAAATTTTCTGGTTGATGAACACGCCATCCGTAATGGGGTTAAGCATGGGGGTCATCAAAATATACGGTGCGGCTTTATAATATTTATCCACCACATACTCGAAAGGCGCTCCGTATAAGGCCCCTTGAATCTGGTTTTTATCCAAGGCCAGAAGAATGTCTTCCGGGGCCAGGGGCACGGTTTTCACGCCTAAAGCTTCAAACATTTTGGCCGAGCCGCCGATAGCCCGGATAGTCATTTTGCGCAGGTCATCCAGGCTACGGACGGGTTCTTTGGAAATAATGGTGTATTGCGCATTCCACAACACATTGAGATACTTTACCCCAAACTTGGCATATTCAGCCGACACTAAATCCATGAGCCCGCCTTTGTCGAATATGGCGGCGGCTTCATCAATGCTCATCCAGGACAAGGGCAAGCCGCTTTCAATGCTGCCCAGCGCCAGCTCGGTAAAGTGGCTGCCGGTGGAAACGCCCATTTCAACCACTCCCGAGCTTACCGCTTTAAGCACATTGGGCGAGGACACCACCTCACCGGCCGGAAAAACCGTTATATGGATGCGTCCACTGCTTCTTTTGGCCACATCATCGGCAAAGGCTGTGATGTGCCCCAGGTTTTCGCCCGAATAATAACATTGCAGCCTGAGCTCATATTCCGGCGCAGCCGAGGCGGGTGCGGCCAAAAACAAACACACAAACAATCCGGACAACAAGATGAATGCCGATCTTTTCATATCTGCCCTCCTTGCAAACCATTCACGAATTTACGCCTCACCCAAGCCTGCCGCGACAGTTTCAATTCGTGCCTCACTTGAGTCGACGGCTTAAACAACTGTATAAATATTTACTATCAATTAATGACAAACTGACCAGGTAGCATACAGTAACCAGTTGTAAACAAATCCGCTTTTGCCCGATATTATGCCCCTGAGCCCGTTTTAAATTTATTTAATTAATTCAGCCTGTTAACTGAAACACTATTGCAAGACGAAAAAAGTCATTTTTAACGCCTAAAAGGATACAAAAAAAATTACAAACAACCATTTGATATTAAAGGATAAAATTATGCTTTTAACATGTAAAAAAATCTGAAATAATACTTTTAAACAAATCTCCACCTGGCGAAGGGGTTGAGCATGAGTTATCCGAAATACAGCGCCCTTACTCCCACTGCGGCTGAAGTCCGGAGCGAGCTTGCCCGTATCCTGGCTGACGCGGCTTTTTCCGGTTCAAAACGTTTTCAGCGGTTTCTGTCCTTTTTGGTGGAAGAAAGCTTGGCCGGACGCGAAGACTCCTTGAAGGCCTACACCATTGCTGTAGAAGTTTTTGCGCGCAAATCCGATTTTGACCCCCAGCGCGACCCCATCGTTCGAGTGGAAGCCGCTCGTCTGCGCCGCCGTTTAGACAGCTACTATGTAGCCAACCAACATGCCGCCGCTGTGCACATCAGCTTGCCCAAAGGCGGCTACCGGCCTGAATTCAGCTATATGGCCCCCACCGTTGATTTGCAGCAGACGACCGGCCCGTCTTTTAACAAAGACCCGCACCGCAAACCCATAATTCTGGTTTTGCCCTTCACTGCGCTTAATTGCGGCACAGGCGGACTGGCCTACCTGCCCCAGAGCCTGGAAGAAGAAACCGTCATCGCCCTTGGCCGCTTTGAAGATTTGACCGTTATCCACGCGCCTAAAAGCCATACCGGAAAAGAGTATACGGAACCCGCCTGGGACTTGGCCGATTCTTTGGGGGCCAGATTCATCCTTTACGGCAGCATTCAGGAAGCAACCCGCGATGACGGTAAAGAAGAAGCCGGGCCGGAACAATCGGAGACCGACGCCGAATCGGGCCGCTTAAAAAAACGGGAAAAGCATGATTCCGTCAGGGTACGGGTTTGCCTGGTCGATTCCCGAACCCGTTCCAGCTTGTGGGCGGAAAGATTTGATTGCGCGATTTCGCCCGGAGCGCCTTTGCAAAGTTTGGATGATCTTGCCGTGCAGGTGGCCATGACTGTGGGCGACTGCTTTGGCTTGATCAACCGCTTTCTGGTTCGCGAGCAAGCCGGCAAAAGCGTGGAAAGCCTGAGCATCCATGAAGCTATTTTACGCTATAACTATTGGGTGAACACCATCAGCTTTTCACGGGGCCGCGAAGCCAGGCTGGCCCTGGAGCGAGCCGTGGCCCTTGATCCGTCTTACGGCCTGCCCCACGCCCTGCTGGCCGATTTACTCGCGGCCCATTACCAGTGGGGCTGTGAAGAAGAAGCCGACTGGCTGGCCAAAGCCGCCGCACTTGCCGCCACCGCACTGGACCTTGACGCCGGCAGTCAATATGCCCAATGGGCCTGGGCTTTTTGCTTATTCCTGAACGGGGACGGCAAACAGTTCGCCCAGTTGGCGCGCCGGGCCATCGCTTGCAATCCATACAACAGCAACATCCGCTTTGGCGGTGGCGTAAAACTGTGCATGCTCAACCTCTGGGATGAAGGCCTGGCCCACATTGACGAAGCCGCGCAGCTCAACCGCTCTTGTCCGAGCTGGACTCGCACAGCCTGGGTGCTCAGGCATTATCTTGGCGGCAACTATCACGAAGCCATTGCCCAGGCCAAGCTGATCACCACTCCGGATTTTTGGGGCGGCCCGCTAATGCGCGCGGCCATTTACGGACGCGCCGGACTGCAGGAAGAGGCCGCTTCCGAGCTTGCCGTTCTTAAGCAGGTTTGCCCCAGATTCAAACGCGACCATCAGGAATTAATGCGTCGCCTCTTTTTCCAGCAGGCCTATGTGGACGAGCTCATGCGCGGCCTTGCGGCGGCCGGTTTCAATCCCGATTAAACATATTCCCGTTTTCAGCAATAAAAAGAGGGGCTCAAAAAGCCCCTCTCGGTCATAGCTGCAAGTTGTTTTTGGGTTCCTATTCAATGCGACCCAGTCTGCGAGCGTTCTCTTTAATAATCTCGATGCCTTTGGCGGCTTCGGGGCTGGTTTTGGCTTCTTCATCCCACACTTTTAAAGCGGCTTTGGTTATGGTGGCGATATCCGCTTCGGACAAAGTAGTCTGCTTGCCCTTGAATATGGTGTCCAGAGCTTCTTTATCCTTCTCCAGGCCGTAATTATAGTAGGCGAAGCGCAGGTTATGGGCCGCTTTCATAACGGCGTCCTGGCATTCCTTATCCATGCCGTTCCAGAGCTTCATGTTGATAAGCACGCCATCGGTAATCGGGTTCATTATCGGAGTAAGCAGAATATACGGCGCCACTTCATAATATTTGTTGATGGCGTACTCAAACGGCGCGCCATACAAAACGGCTTGAATCTGGTTGGTGGACAGGGCCAGGTAAATATCTTCAGGCGGCATGTTCACCGTGCCCACACCAAGATCCTGCAGCATTTTAGCCGAACCGCTGATGGCTCTGATTTTCATTTTACGCAAATCCGCCAGGCTGTTGATCGGCTGTTTGGAAAGGATGGTGTATTGCGCATTCCAAAGCACATTCAGGTATTTGACTCCGTGCTTGGCATAATCGGCCGCCACCAGATCCAGAAGGCCGTCCTTGTCAAAAATCTGAGTCGCTTCGTCAGTGGACAGCCAGGACATCGGCATGCCGGCTTCAATGTTGCCCATGCTCAATTCCGTGAAAAATCCGCCGGAGGTCACCCCCATATCCACCATGCCTCCGTTTATGGCCTTGATTATGTTGGGAGAAGAGACCAGCTCCCCGCCCGTGAATACAGTAATATGAATGCGGCCCTTGCTGTATTCCTCCACTTCTTTGGCGAAATTGCGCACATGGTCCGCATTGGTAGGCGAATAATACGTTTGCAGTTTGAGGTTATACTCAGGCGCGGCAAAAACAGGCACACCGAAAACCAGACATAGAACCAAAGCGGTTAAAATGCTTAACGTAAATCGTCTCATGGCTTTTCTCCTGTTTATATAGTTAGAGCCCCCCCAAAGGAGCCAAAAAACAGATCTATGACGCCTGTTGCGCGCAACTGCCCTCCTCTATTTCCCGCTTACTCCTTTTGATGCTGAGAAGAACGGCGCTGACCACCAGACCGGCCCCTACCCAACCTAAGGTGGAGAAATTTTCTCCCCACCACAGGTAGGCGAAAAAGGCGGCCACAAAAGGCTCCAGCGGGGCCATAATGGCCACCCGAGTGGACTCAAGGCGCTTTAAAGCCTCACAAAAAGCCCGATAGGCCACCCAACTGGAAAGAAAGCCCAAGCCGAGCAGCGAGAGCCAAACCTGCCCGCTTTTGGGCGCAAAATCCACAAAGGGCAGCAGGCACAATGCGCCCACCGGCAGAATGTGCATGTATAAAGTCACCGGCGAAACATTTTTCAAATATTTTTTCCCAAAAGGATAATGCAAAGAGTAGCAAACCCCGGACATAAGCCCGGCCGCTATACCGATAAAGGACGGCGTGCCGCCGAGGCCTCCACCGGACACGCACACCAGCGCCGCTCCGGCAATAGCCATGGCTACGCTGATTATTTTAAGCGGGGTCATGGATTCTTTAAAGAATATGAAAGACCACAGGGCCACCCAAATGGGCGCGGTGTTGTTGAGCACCGCGGTTAAAGCCGCTCCGGAATATTGAACGCCCACCTGATAGGTCAGAAAAAGCAGCGCAATGCCGGGCAGGCCAAAAGCGATAAACGCGCTGCGCTGGGCGGGCGCGGCCCGCCAAAGCCCGGTGCAGGCTGCCTGGACTATGAAAAAAGCGCCGCCAAAGGCCGCCCGCCAGAAGGCGATTTCCAGGGAACTTACGCCTTCCGCCAGGCCGAAACGTCCCAAGGGGCCGATCAGGCCCCAGCAGCTGATAGCGATTATAATCATTGTGTAGCCGATAAAACGCTGCATACTAGATCACTTTATTTGAAGCTTAAAAACGCCCGCGGATGGGGCGGCCCTCCCGGCACATGCCGGGAGGGCCG
>CBDTYX010000111.1:0-6713 GCA_965364745.1 uncultured Desulfovibrionaceae bacterium
GCCGACGCCAGATCCGCGCTAAAGGGCACCATTGACCAGGTGCTGAACCTGATCAAAGACCCAACTTTCAGCAATCAGGCCACCAGAGAGGGCCAGATTGAAAAAATTGACGATACCATACGGCAAATTTTCGATTTCAGCGAATTTTCATCCCGCACGGTGGGCCGGAATTGGAAAAATTTCACTGACAACCAAAAGAATGAATTCATTGATGCCTTTGCCCAGCTTCTACGCGCCACCTACATCGACAAAATCGAGGGTTATAACGGCGAGGAGGTAAAATACCTGGGCGAAACCGTAGGCACCAAGGGCGATAAAGTGGAGGTGAACACCAACATTTCCCTCAAAACCCAGGATGCGCCTATTAAAGTTTCCTACCGCATGCTGGACAAGGGCCGTTGGGTTGTTTACGATGTAATTATTGAAGGCGTGAGCCTGGTACAGAATTACCGCACCCAGTTTAACGAATTGCTGCAGAAAAATGATGCCGACGCGCTCATTGCCAAGGTTAAATCGCGGGCGCAAGAACTGCGCGAACAGAACAAAACTCAGCCAAACAACTAAACTCGGCTTATTTTTATATATCATAAGGGGGCTTTTCGCCCCCTTTTTTTATCTCTTGCATTCTGCAAGAGACCTGAATTCTTGCGGCGATCACCCCATCTTCAAGCGCATTTCAATGTATCGGGAAAGCCGCTTTCGCGTGCCGCACTCCAGACCCAGTTGACACACTAAGCCGCAGCGGGAAAAACGCCCTCCCCGCCTGCTCGGTTCTCCATGGAATTGATTGACAATTCCTGCATGGCGGATTAGAAAAACGTCCGGTTAATAACTTTACCTAAAAAGGGGAATATGATCATGAGCGCCTATAACGCAGTATTAGCAAGAAATACGGAAAATGCACCCAAGTGTGCCATGTCTTCACAAACTGTGGCTTTTTCTCACTACAACCACTTTTCAGCTCAATTACCTATTGATCCCAAGACTGGTAAGCTGGTGGCCGGCGGTGTGAAAGCGCAGGCTGAACAGTGCTTCAAAAATATCAAGGCGATTGTCGAAAGCATCAACTATGCTATGAGCGATATTGTCAGAATCACTGTATTCCTTAAGGATATGAGAGATCTTGACATTGTGGACGACGTTCAGGCGTCTTTCTTCCTGGGCTATGTGCCTACCCGCACGGTGGTCGCGGTTAATGATTTGTGCATGGGCGCTTCGGTGCAAGTTGAAGCAGTGGTCGCAAACGGTTTGGGCACGATTCCCAATGCCCCCCAAGCGGACGACCTGATAAAGCTTGTCAACAACACCTGCAATGCTCCGATTGATCCTCTGTCTTCTCAAGTTGTAGCTTTCTCTCACTACAACAACGTTACCGCTCAGCTG
Source organism: uncultured Desulfovibrionaceae bacterium (assembly GCA_965364745.1). Lineage (GTDB taxonomy): Bacteria > Desulfobacterota > Desulfovibrionia > Desulfovibrionales > Desulfovibrionaceae > JAVBRZ01. The sequence goes on from CBDTYX010000111.1 coordinate 1,384, forward strand.
CCTATCGAACCCAAGTCCGGCAGAATCATCGCTGAGGGTGATGTAAAAGCTCAGACCGCGCAGTGCCTGAAGAATATCACTGCAATTTTGGCCAGCATCGACGTTCCTTTTGATGACATCGTGAAAGTTAATATCTTCGTTAAAAATCTCGCGGATATGGACGCCGTAAACGAAGTTTACAAGATGTTCTTCCCGGACTCCGCTATCGCCCGGACCGTAGCCTATTACCCCGCGCGGACCATAATTCCTGTTGCGGATCTGCCCATGGGCGCTTTGGTGCAAGTCGAAGTTGTGGTATCCCACGGCGACGGCACCCCGCCGCAAGTTATTGAAGACAGGCATGGATTGATCGTGGAGCCCAACAATACGGACAAGGCGCCTATCTGTCCTCTGTCCACGCAGACCGTAGCCTTCTCTCACTACAATAACATTTCCGGCCAGCTGCCGGTCGATCTTTCCGGCAAACTGATTTCCGGCGGCATTAAAGAGCAGACTGCACAGTGCTTGCAGTATATTAAGGATATTATCGAAAGCACTGACCACGTTATGAACGATGTGGTCAGAACCTGCGTATACCTTAAAAACCTCTCGGACCTTGATGCGGTGGATGAAGTTTACAAGAAATTCTTCCCCGACTATCTTCCTGCCCGCAGAGTAGTTGGCGTGGGCGCCCTGCCTAAAGATGCTTTGATTCAAATCGATGCAGTTTTAGGCAATGAAGAAGGAACGCCTCCGTTTGCGAAATAGGCATTTACGTGTAAACATCTGATTAATACGCGCCCCGACATGATTACCATGTCGGGGCGTTATTTTTGCCATCTAACCCCTTGACAATATATTGCCGTGCAAAGTATCCGACGCGAGTATGTTATGTTTGAATTTGCGACCCCGACAGCAAGGGGAACCGTCGCAAAACAAAGTAAGGAGCGCTAAGTGAGGAGACTGCTTTTTTGCATGTTTTTGTTGGGCAGCCTGGTTCTGGGCGGCAGCCATGCCCGGGCGGCCGGCTTCGGCTTGTATGAATTCAACGCCCGGGGCAATGCCCTGGCCGGCACCACTGTAGCCAGAGACGCTACCCCGGGGTCCATGGCCATGAACCCGGCCCAGGTTGCCCGCGTGCCGGGCCTGCAAATTGAAGCCGGCATGACCATGATTACCGCCGGGGCGGATGTAACCTACGCCGGCCACACCCAAAAAACGGACCGCCAATACTTCTTTATCCCCCATACCTACATGACCTGGCAGCTCAACGAAAAATTCTCCATGGGCCTGGGCGTCTTTTCCCGCTTCGGGCTAGGCAATTCCTACCCGGAAGATTGGGCGGGCGCAGACACCATTTATGACATGGCCGTACAATCAATGTCCGTGCAGCCGACCTTGGCGGTCAACGTCAACGACTGGCTAAGCCTCGGCATCGGCCTGGAAGTTATGTGGTTTGACATTGATATCCGCAACAAAATCGGCCTGGGTTCATACGGGCCATATAATATGGGGCGGGTGGACAGTAAGGTTAAAGGCGATAACTACGCGGTGGGCGGCACCTTAGGCGTGCACATCCATCCTCTGGACTGGCTGAGCTTTGGCGCCAGCTACCGTACTTTCATGAAGCATGCCATCGACGGCAAAGCCAACTTCAACAAGAGCGAAGTAAACCCCATGTTTTCCGGCACATTCAGCCAGGCGTTCCAAAATACGGGTGCGCACGGCACCATTATCCTGCCCGCGCAAACCGCCTTTGGCGTGGCGGTTAAGCCCTGGGAAGACTTGACCATTGAGGTCGACGCCATCTTCACGCAATGGAGCTCTTTTGAAGAATTGAAGATCGATTTTGACGACAACCTCATGGAAGGCGTGCCGGGGCGTCCGCCTGTGTACAGCAGCACTAAGGAAAAAGACTGGCGCGACGTATGGCGCATAGGCGTGGGTGTGGAATATGCAGCCACGGATTGGCTGGATCTGCGCGCCGGATATGCCTATGACCAGTCCCCCATGCGCCAGTACGCCATGGACGCGCTTATTCCCGCGCATGACCGTCACTTGTTCAATGCTGGCTTTGGTCTACACATGGATGAATGGACGGTAGACTTTGCCTATACCTACTTAAGAGCCGTAAGCATGAACGGGCATACTGTGGATGATATCTCCATAACCTATGATCATGCGGATGCGCACATGTTCGCCATTTCGGCGGCATATGAATTTTAACACAAAAATCGCCACAACCCCTATTTAACCGGCCAAAATTGCCTTTTTAGCCATAAAAACCTGCCCTCCAGCGCCCATCTTTGCCTAAAAGCAAGGATGGGCGCTGTTTTGTCGACAATTTGATTTTTAGTGAAAAAAGTGATGGACGGCTCAAAAAACTAACAGGGTTTTACGAGGTTTTTTTTAGGCATTTTTGGGGGATAAAAAGTATTGTTTTCAATATGTTATGGACTCAAAAAAATTTTTTTTGCCCTAAATCCTGCCGAAATAATTGACAAAATTTTTTGCGAGGGGTAAAAGGCATCATGTTTGGCTGGGTGAAAAACTTAACAGGATTTCACCCACAAGTTTGAACTAAAGAGTTTTAGTTTTTTGGTTTTATTAACTTTCTAAACGGAGGCTGTAAGAAAATGGCCAAGATTGTTAATTGCTGGAACGAATGGGATCCGCTGAAGCGCGTGATCATGGGCCGCCCTGAGGGCACTAACATTCCTGCTCCCGAACCGGCTTGGTGGTATCACCGCCCTGACGGCGACTATCCCCTGGGCTCCTGGGGTCCTTTCCCTCAGGAAATGATCGACAAAGCCAACGAGCAGATGAACTACTTCCAAAAGCAGATCGAAAAGCGCGGCGCCATTGTTGAACGCATCAACATTGAGCCCTTCATGCTGAACAAGCCGGTGTCCACCCCTGACTGGACCCAGTTGAACTGCCATGGCGTGAACAACGTGCGTGACGTGACCATGATCCATGGTAACATGATCATCGAAGCCACCACCTGCCGCCGCTCCCGCTGGTATGAGTATCTGAACCTCCGCCCGATCTTCGAACGCTACTTCCACGAAGACCCCGAGTGCGTATGGTTCGCCGCTCCCAAGCCCCGCTTGACCGACGAATCCTATGTGAAGAACTTCTACTACTACTTTGAAAACGTTTGGAGTGATGAAGAAAAGCTGGCTCGTACCCGCCGTTCTGAATTCCAACTGACCGAAAAAGAACCCCTGTGGGACGCCGCCGACGCTATGCGCTTCGGTAAGGACGTGTTCCATCAGATCTCCTGCGTGACCAACAAGTCCGGTTTCGATTGGCTGAAGCGCCAGTACGAAGCTCTGGGTCTGCGTATGCACCATGTGGTGTTCGACAACAACGTGCACCCCTGGCACATCGACGTGAACCTGGTGCCCATGCGCGCCGGTCTGTGCATGTACAACCCTGACTGGATCCCGATCACCGACGATATGTGGACCCTGTTCAAGAAGAACGATTGGGAACTGGTCCCCGCCGCGAAGCCCGTGCATGTGCACCGCAACCGCTGCTACCTGACCGGTCTGTACGAAGGTACCTCCTGGATCTCCATGAACACCTTCTCCATCGACCCCAAGACCGTGTGCGTGGAAGCTCACGAAACCGCTTACATTGAACAGCTCAACAAGCTGGGCATGGAAGTTGTGGCCATTCCTTACGAACACGTTATCCCCTTCGGTGGCGCTCTGCACTGCACCACCCTGGACGTGTACCGCGAAGGCGGCCTGGAAGACTACTTCCCCAACCAGGTTCCTGGTTACTAGTAGCCTCTTCAGACTATCACGGTTCCTTAAGGCCTGCCCGCAAGGGCAGGCCTTTTTGGTTTCAATCGGCCTGAAAAAACTTGGAGGGGTATTGGGAAAGATTAGATCATAGAAAGCACAGTCTGATAAAGCGTAATGACTAAAGCAGGTTTACCGGATCTAAGTCCAGACTCAAGCGTAATTTAGAATTAACGGGTATTTGCTTGCCGATCTTAGCGTAAAGTTCGCGTATTTCCCGCCAGGTGGCCGCTTTTAGCAAGCATTGATAGCGCTTCTGACCACGCAAAAGCCCAATGGGCGCCGGCGCCGGACCAAGCACAGACACAGCAGAAGCACGGCCGCCTTCTTTTATTGCCGCCCCCACGGCATTTAGCGCCGTGAATCCTTCCGACCAGTTCTGCGGAAAACTTATACGAATAAGCGCCAAGCGCACAAACGGAGGGTAGCGCCTAACATCGCGCTTGGCAATTTCCTGCTCGAAAAAGCCAACATAATCGTTATTTTGCAAAAATTTCCAACAATAATGATCGGGCGTGCGCGTTTGCACAATCACTTCACCGGGCGCATCCCCCCTGCCCGCCCGGCCGGCGCTTTGTAAAAGCAGTTGAAACGTACGCTCAGCCGCCCGGTAGTCAGGCAGGTTAAGGCCGAGGTCAGCATCAGCCACCACCGCCAAAGTGACCCGGGGAAAATGGTGCCCTTTGGACAACATTTGGGTGCCCACCAGAATATCGGCTTCACCCGCGCCAAACGCGGCTAAAATTTCTTCCAGGCGCCCGGGACGGCGGGTGGTATCTCGGTCCAGGCGCAAAACGCGCCCATGTTCACCTAAAGCGGAGCTCAGAGTTTCCTCCAACTTTTCCGTGCCTTCGGTCATAGCCAAAAAATGCAAGCTGCCGCATTTAGGGCAGGGAGACGGAAAAGGCTCCGCAAAGCCGCAATAGTGACAGATCATGCGCTCGCGTCCTTTGTGAAAAGTAAGCCCGATATCACAATGCGGACAAGTGGCCACCGCGCCGCAAGACAAACAATACATAAGCGGCGCGTATCCCCGGCGGTTAAGCATGATCACGACCTGTTCGCCGCGCGCCACAACAGCACGCAAGGCCTCAAGGGTTTTCGCGGCTAAAATGCCCTGCTGCGGCGACTGGGAGCTGATATCTATCAGGCGCAAGCTTGGAAGCTGAGCACCGCTGACGCGCTCTTCCAAAGCGTAATGGTGAATGGCCCCCTGCCGGGCGGCATGAAAAGTGCGCACATCCGGCGTGGCCGAACCCAGCACCAGCAAGGCGTTATCTCGCCCGGCCAAAAAATACGCTAAATCTTTGGCCTGGTATAAAAGCCCTTCATCCTGTTTGAAGGAATCATCATGTTCCTCATCCAAAACAATCAATCCCAGATCTGGCATCGGCAAAAACAGGCTGGAACGTGTGCCGACGACCAGACACGGCGAATCATTGCTTTGCCGCCTGGCTGCCAGGCTGCGAAAAGTGCGCTCGCGCAAGCCTGCGGATTGATAGCCGTGCGCGAAAAATAAGTCCGCTTCCGGCAGATACG
>CBDTYX010000112.1:0-6690 GCA_965364745.1 uncultured Desulfovibrionaceae bacterium
GGGGACCTCAAGGGGCGAGCCCCTTGTGGTCCCCGCTCCCCCGCAAGACTTTACTCAGCTCCACTAAAGTTTCAAACATAGCAATATTGGGCCGGGCGAATTTGAGTTCGTCCACCTTCCAAATGTGGGATTTCAAGTTTTCCCAGCCGGGGCGCTTATTGGGCGGCACGGGGTTTTTGTTCATGGGGCCGATCTGATATATATAATAATCCGGCTGATGGGCGAGAAGATATTCTGCGGAGATCAGCCCGGAGGATCCTTTGTGGGCGTATTCAAATCCGGCTTTTTCCAGCAGGTCGCGGATGACGGTGCGGCTGCCGGCCACGGACAGCGGCTCGGCGCGCACTTCGTAAAGCACGGTGGGGCGGCGCGGGGGAGCGGAATCGGTCTGGCTCAGCAGCACGGCGATATATTCGGCCAGAGTTTGCCCCTCTTTTTCCCGGCCAAGGCGCGCGGCCAGGTCGCGCATGGCGGTGGTGATGCCCGCCAGGTCGGCGGGGTCGTAGATGAACAGCTCGGCCCCCAGGCGCTCGGCCAGGGCCGGGTCGAAATCCCGGGCAGCGATGAGCAGCGTTGGCCTCAGCGCAGCTATTTTTTCAATTTCCGGCTGCCGGTGCGTGCCTACGGACTCCGCCGTTGGAAAGTCCTCGACGCTGCTCGTCACGCCCACGACGAAATCGCCCGCGCCCAGACGGCTGACCACGTCGGCCGCGGCCGGAGCCAGGATGACCACCCGTTCCTGCGCGCGGACGCTAGAGAGCAGGCACAAAATGATCGTTGCAGCGCTTAAGGCCAAGGCCGTAAATTTCTTCCAGCCCGGCGGCCTCAAGCTCGTCTTTGCGCATGTCATAGATAATCCTGCCCTGCTTCATGAGTAAAAAACGATCGAACCAGCGCACGGCCAGGTTCAAGTCGTGCATGGCCGCCAGCACGGCCGCCGGGGAAGCGCGCAGATGCCCCATGACCTGGGCGGCGTGGCGCATATCCAGCGGCGCGGTGGGCTCATCCAGCAGAACCAGGCAGGCCCGGCGACAGAGTACCCTGGCCAGCATGGCCCGCTGCTTTTCGCCGCCGGACAGCGAATGATACGGCCGCCTCAAAAAATCGCCCATTTCCGTGGCCGCGAGCACAGCGGCGCGCGCCCCACCCCTAAGAGGCTGTTGGCCGGTCAGGGCGAGATCAATGAGCTCTTGCACGCTTAAGTTAAACAGCACCCCGCTCTCTTGCGGCAAATAGGCCATGCATCCGGCGCGCTCTTCCACGCTTAGCCTGGTCCAGTCGGCATCGCCGCAGGTTATGCTTCCTTTGGTCGGCAGCAGCCCGGCCAAAGCTTGCAGCAGCGTGGTCTTGCCGCAGCCGTTTTCGCCCAAAATCGCGATTTTCTCGCCCGGGGCGATGCGCAGGGCGTCCACCCGCAAAGTAAACGCTCCCCTCGCGCAGGAGACAGCGTTCAGGATTATTTCCCCCATAACACCCCCCCCCGGCGCATGATTAAAATGAAGAAAAAGACGCCCCCGGCCAGGGAGGTGATGATGCCCACCGGCAGTTCGCCGCCGTGGGGCAGAGCGGTGCGGGACGCAAGATCAAACAGAATGAGCGCGGCCGCGCCCAAAAGCGGCGAGCCGAGGAGTTGCATGGCGATGTTGTGTCCGAGCAGGCCGCGTACGGCATGGGGAATCATCAGGCCCAAAAAACCGATCACCCCGCAAAAACTCACGCTCACGGCCACCAGCACGGTGGTCAGCATATACAAAAGCTCGCGCATGCGCCGGACGTCCACACCCGAGGCTACAGCCGAGCGATCATCCAAAAACAAGAGCGCCAAGCGGTCCTTATGCAAGTAAAGCGCGGCAAGCGTCGGCACGAAAATAGCCGCCAGCACGGCGATTTTGTCCCAGGTTGCCCCGCCTAGGCCGCCCATAAGCCAAAAGACCATGGTGCCCATGGATTCTTCAAAAAAGTACTTCAGAAAACTGATGCCGGACCCGGCCATCACGGACAGGGCGACGCCGGCTAAAATGATGGTGATGTCGCCGCCGGTCCCGGCTGCAAAACCGCTATCCCCGGAGCGGGATGCCAGGCCGGCCACGCGGCGCACAACGCAAATGCCAAGCCCTGCGCAAATAACGGCGCATAAAGAAACCACCGCGCCCTGCCCCCACAGCGCCAGGGCTAGACACCCCCCCAAAGCGGCCGAAGACGCCGCGCCCGTGGTAAAGCCGTCGGCCAGGGGGTTACGCAGGGCTATCTGATAAAGCACCCCGGCCAAAGCCAACACAGCCCCGTTCATGCCTGCGAAAATCACGCGCGGCAGCCGAAAGTCCCAAAGTATCCGGCCGGAATCAGCGGTCAGCGGAAACAGGGCCACCTGGCCCCAAAAAATCCCGGCCAGCAAAGCCGCAAGCAGCAGCGTCGCAAGCAGCAGGTATTTTTGGCGCAGCATTCCGCTCATTCCTCCACTCACCCTTCCGCCCTCTTGGCCAGGCGCAGAGCCGCCGCAAAAAACGCCGCCAAAAAGACGGTCAAAATGAAGAGATGCGCGTACTGCGTCGCCCCGCCGGTCAGTTCGGCGCGCATCAGGCTCACGGCATGGGAAACCGGAAAAAGCTGCACCAGCCACTTCAGGGCCAGAGGCGCCTGGTCCACGGGAAAGAAGATGCCGGACAGAAAAGTCATGGGCGTGATTAAAAAAGTATTTAAAGCAAACTGGTCGCCGTGCCTTTTCACGGCCAGGGCCACGCTAAAGCCCAGCAGGGAGAACATGGCCATATGCATAACCAGCGTAAGCGCGAACAGGGGCGTAATCTGGATGTTCAGCCCGGCTGTGAAGGCGTAAATGAAAAAGATGGTCGCGTTGATCAGCCCCCGGGTCATGCCGTACAGAACTTCGCCGGCCACCACCTGCCAGCGGGCAATGGGAGCAATCAGGTATTCGTCGAAAGTTTTCAGATAAAAACGGGCGATGTTAATGTCCGTGCCGATGCCGTAACTGGCGTTGAGCGTGGACATGGTCAGCAGCCCGGCGAACAGAAAGTCCAGATAATCCATGCCTTCGAAAGAGCGCCCCCTGCCGAGGCCATAGCCGAATGCCACCAGAAACAGCGCGGGCGAAACCATACCGGCCGCCACATTGCGCAAAATACGCGTGCGCAAAACCCGCATCTCACGGTAGTATACGCCGGCAATCCCGCTAAGCATCAACGCCCTCTTCCAGTTTCTTGCCGGTCAACTTGAGGTAGGCGTCTTCCAAAGTCACTTCGCGAATGCGCACATCGCGGACTAGGCCTTGCGCGGCCTCCACCGCGGCCGCGCGGTCATTAAAATAACGCACGTCATAGTCGTCGCCGACGGCGTATTCCACGGCATAAGCGCCCAGAGCGGCTTTGAGGTTTTCGGGCGTATCCAGGGCGGCCAGCTTGCCCCGGTCAATAAAGGCCACCCGCGCAGCCAGACCGTCGGCCTCCTCAATATAATGGGTGGTTAAAAACACGCAGACTCCAAACTCGCGGTTCAAACGCCGGACCAGGGCCTTAATGTTGCGCCGCGACAGCGGGTCCAGCCCGGCCGAGGGCTCATCCAGAAACAGAATGCGAGGGCTGTGCAACAAAGCCCTGGCAATGACCGCGCGGCGTTTGAGCCCTCCGGAAAGCTCATTGGCCGGGCGGACGGCATATTCCTGCAAATCCATAACCGCAAGACATTCGTCAATGCGCCGCGCAAGCTCGCCGCCACGCAGTCCGAAAAGCAGGCCGTGCACCTTCAGATTTTCGGCCACGCTCAGGTCGCGGTCCAGGTTGTTGTGCTGGGGAGCCACGCCAATGATGCGCTTCTGAGGCAGCTTTTCCGGGTCGAACAGCACGCCGCTGTAATGGACCTCGCCGCGGCTCTGGCGCAAAAGCCCGGTGAGAATGTTGATGGTCGTGGTCTTGCCCGCCCCGTTGGGCCCCAGGAAAGCCAAAATCTCCCCCGGGGCCACATCAAGATCTATGCCCTTGAGGGCCTCATGCCGCCCGTAGCTTTTGCGCAAAGCGCGGATGCTGATGGCCGGCGTATCCATATTATTGAGGCGCCTGTTTCAGGTAATAAGCGAGCAGAATTTTGCGGTAATCCGGGTCCAGGCCCAGGGAAATGATTCTCTTGCCGTCCTTGGTGTCCGCCCAAACAACCGAAGGGGTCTTGCCCATAGCCCGCACAGCGCTGAACAGGCTGTCTTCCGCCTCCGAAGCGATGTCGTTTTCAGCGTGATCGCCGGCCACAAACATAAAGACCACAAAGCGCACGTTTTTGGCGGCTTGCGCTTTGACCCAGCCAAGGGTTTCGGTCATGTCCGGCACGCCTTCAATGCTGCCCAGGCGGGCATTGGGATAAGCTTGCGCCACTTGCGCAGCCAGTTCCAGATAGACTTTCTCCACCGGGTGCCCGGCGTGAGTGCCGTGGGAAACCACCACATTCACGCCGTTTTCAAGCAGATATTTGCCTAGAGCATCCACTGCCGCCCGCAAATTGGCCGCGTCGGACATAAGCGGCGGCGTATAGCTGACCTTGATGTCTTTATTGGCCTTGCCGAATTCGTTCACCGCGGCATTAAGCTTATCGTTTTCCACACCGGGAAAGACCAGAGTGCTGACCACGGCGATGTCCGTGTAGCCTTCGCCCTTAAGGCGCTCCAGCATTTCGGCCGGGGAGAGAATTTTTTGCGCCGGATCGCTGATCTCGGCATTGAGCTTGTTGCGGATAACGCCGGAAGTATAGGGGACAACCACGTCCCGCTGCGGAAACGCTTCTTGCGCCAGGGGCGCGAGCTCGTCAAAAGTGACCGAAGCCTCGGTGCTGGTGCCGAACACCGTGAGCATAAGCGCCTTACGGCCGCTTTCGGCCGAGGCCGTTCCGGGCAGCGCGGCAAGAGTCAGCATGGCCAGCAGAAATCCTTTTTTGAACATAGACCCTCCAGTTTGGCTTGCGCAAAACAAATGCCTTTTGCCGAAAGACAGAGTCGCGGCAAAAGGCACAACAGCGGGGGTGGCGCATCAATACAGCCAAAACAGCGAGGGCGTACGATTTTATTTCCCGTTATCCGCATATCCTGTGTCCACGCAGAATCTGTTTTCGGATGAGCGGCAAGGCAGGTCTTCTGACTCATGCATTCCCGCAGTTTTCGCCTTCCCGGCCCGCACGGCCAGTGGCATAATGAAAACCGCTAAGCATTCACAGCAGCGGGACTGTACAGGACTTGCACCTGTTTCCCTTTTAAGGGGCGGTTTTCCAGATAAAGCGCCCCCCAATCTCGCGCCTCAAGCGCAAGAAACCTTGCCGTCTTTTATGTGGCATACGTACGGGCTTTAGTCAAGGCGGGCGGGAAAAACCGCAGTTGCGGCGTTTTTAAAGTCGGTATCGGGCGGAACACGGCTGCGCCCCCTGCCGGAAGCAAAGTGAGATAAACAAAAAAGAATTCCCCTCTGCCCGACAATCCGGGTTAGGGAGGGGAGAAGTCCGGAGAGGGGAACCAAAAGGGGATCATCCCCTTTTGGTTCCCCTCTCCAGGTGTCTTCATTAATTAATTTTGAAACGGCAGTTGCATGCGGGTGAGCATTTCCGAGAGGCGGGCGGCTTTTTCGGGCTTCACGTAAGTGAGAATTTCACCGGCCTGGCGGCCCCGCATGCCGGCCAGAATTTGCACGGCGGTGCGTTCATCCAGGGTTTCCAGCACCTGGGCGGCCTGTTGGGCTTTCATGTTGGTATACACGTCCACCAGATGGCGCATTTTTTCGTCTTTAAGGCTCTGGGCCTCTTTAAGCATGGTTTGAATGCGCGCTTCCATGGCCTGCATATTCAAAAGCTTTTCGTTGAGGCTCTGCTCCAGGCGGTTGAGCTCGGCTTCGCGGCGGTCAAGGTCGGCCTGGCGGCGATCCAGAGCGTCTTTAAGCATGGCGTCGCTCTGCCCGGTGGGGGCGGCGGCGTCATTTGCGGAAGCGGCTCCCGCATCCGGGGGAGGCGTGGTCGTGGCGTTGGCCGCCGCAGGCGGGGTTTCCTGGGCCTGGGCCTGGCTTAAGCCCGGTAAAATCGGCAAATTGACGCCGCTTTCAACTTGCCCGCCGTTGTCCACGGCCACGGTCTGCGGCGCCGGGGCATTAAAGCTGCCGGCCAGGGAGAAAAATACAGCCAACTTGACGGCAATGGCCAGGGCCAGCCAGCGGCAGAGCCTAGACAGCGTCAGGCCGGAACCGGATGCCCGCCATTTCGTCAAGGGCGTACTGCTCTTTTTGGTCTTCTTCATGGTTAAATTTCTCCCTTTGCTTGTCACGTAATTTATCCAGCAATTGCCTGTCCTGGCTTTTGCGCATCAGCTCGGCGCGGCAGCGGTGCACCAGCATTTCCGCTTCTTCGCGGCGGAATCTGGCTCTTTCCAGGTCCTCTTTAAGGCGGCGGATGTAGTTATCCTGCACCCAGCGTTCATCCACAGTGCGGATGCCCTCATGATAGCCTTTGCCGCTCTGGACCGCCAGTTCGGCCTGCAATTCGTCCACATGTTTCTGATGAACGGCCAGCTCAGCTTCAGCGCGGCCCAGGGCCATTTTGGCCTGGTCTTCCAGCTGGGCGCGGTAGTCGAGCACTTGTTGCAGTTTGAACTTAAACATAATCCGGTCTCTTTGGGGTAAAGTCAAATCCCTGTCGGGTTTCCGCCATCTGGCA
>CBDTYX010000113.1:0-6677 GCA_965364745.1 uncultured Desulfovibrionaceae bacterium
GTCCAGGCGGGCGGCTTTGTGGCTGTTCCTGGTATTTTTTTTGGCTTTGGGCCGTCTTTTCTTTTTAACGCCTTTGCACCAGAAGTTGGGAGAGGAACTCAGCATGGGTTTTCGTGCCAGATTCATGGCCACCACGGCCCTAGCCGCCGTGTTTTTACTTATTGTCGAATATGTGCGGGACAGAAACCACCGCTCCTTGATGCATGTCTTGAGGCGGCTGTATCTGTTTGCCTCTACCGATCCTTTGACCGGCATCGGCAACCGGCGCGACTTTCAAAATCATTTGAAGTGGCTGCAAGCCCAGTCGGAACGCAGTGGCGAGCCGTTTGGTATAGCCCTTTTGGAAGTGGACCATTTTCAGGATTTTTGTGACGCATACGGCGGCCGGGTGAGCGAGATTTTGCTGCGGCACGCGGCTAAAACCGTAAACGACGCTCTACGCGAAACCGATCGGGTCTTTCGCTGGAGCAACCAGCAATTTGCTCTGTTAATACCCGGTGTGGATTTGCCCAGCGCCCGCATTGTAGTCGAGCGGGTGCGCCGGCATGTGGAGAGGGCTCGGTTGTTTTTGCCCGACGGAGGAGTCATTCCCGTGACCGTCAGTGTCGGGCTGGACGCCTGGAGCAGGGTGTCGACCCTTGAAGAAGTGATGTCCAATGCCGACCAGCGTTTGTATTTAGCTAAAAAATTGGGAAGAAACCGTGTTTATACAGGCGCCGTGAATCAGGCCGTGAGGTGGTTTCCCGGCCTGAAGGCTCTGCCGCGCGCGGCTAAATCCCCCGCCTGCGCGCTGGCCAGCTTTCCCATGCCCGCGGCGCTGCCTGCGCGCGTGTAGCTTTCCAGCTTAAGTGCGCGGCCGGGGCTGCTTGTGCTCCTTTATGCCCCGGCTGTGCACATCGAATCTTTTTTAACTGCGTCGCACATAAGTTTTTTATGTTGAAAGCACAGCAATTCAGGTTGAGAAAAATTTTTATTCGAGTTTTTCAACTATAAAGGTGCGGCGGTGAAAGAAAAACAACATTTCAGCTTTTTGAAATCTTGTTAAAAATTTGCAGCTAAGCTATATTTAAAAGAATGTTTTTGGGGGGGTACGGGAGAAACTCAACCGCGGCCGGCGATGTTTCTTCCCGGTAAGAGCGATTTTCCGCTCCGGTCAATATAATAGCGACAAAGGACATGCATAAGTTTTTCGTCTATTTGGCGTCGTGTTTTCCATTGCGCTCCCTGGAGCAGCAAGGCCTTGAATTGATTCGCGAAGCTGGATTCAGGCGCATCAATGCCGTTATTCTGTGCGGCTTGTCTGTCCTTATTCTCAGTGTTTATTTTTTCTTTAATATTTATAGCCGGAATCTTGGAATTTTGCCGGTTTTGGCCCTGGCCGCGGTAACGCCCTGTGTTTGCCTGCTGTGGATGCGCCGCCGCGAAGACGCCAGGCTGCCCATGCTGTGCATGGGGGCCAACCTTTTTTTGCTGGCCATTTTCACCCTGGTGTTTCACAGCTCGCCCGATGGCGGCTCGCTGCTCTGGCATCTGATTTTTCCGCCTCTGGTGGTTTTCTGCATGGGCCTCCGCCTGGGGGGGGTAATTTGGGGAAGCTACTTTATCTTCCTGCTGCTCATCATGTATTCGCCCCTGCAAGCGTATCTGAATTACGACTACCCGGAAGCGCTGCGCACCAGGTTTCTGATTGCCAATCTGCTTGAGTTTGTCGCCTTCTGGATTCTGGAGTTTGTGCGGGAGCAGGCCCATAAAGCCCTGATCATAAATCTCGACCGCATGTCGCGCTATGCTTACACAGACCCCTTAACGGACCTCGGCAATCGTCGGGACTTTCAGAACCATCTCAACTGGGTGCAGGCCCAGGCCAAGCGTACGGGCAGCAGTTTTTCCGTGGCCCTGGGCGACCTTGACCACTTCAAAAAAATTAACGACAGCTACGGCCATCAGGTGGGCGATCTGGTGCTCAAGCATTGTGCGGAAAGCATCAGTTCTTCCCTGCGGGAAACCGATCGGCTTTTTCGGTGGGGCGGCGAAGAATTCGCCCTGCTCATGCCCAATACTTCCTTAAATGACGCCGTAACCGTGGCCGAGCGCGTGCGGAACAATCTGGCGGCTGATCCTTATTTGCATAAGGGGCGACGGGTTTTTGTCTCCATCAGCCTGGGCGTGGATAGTTGGATCAACGAGAACGACGCCTCCACGCTGCTGTCCAATGCCGACACGCGTCTTTATCTGGCCAAGGCCCAAGGCCGTAACAGGGTAAACGCCGGCGTGCCGGTTACAGATGAAATCGCGGTCACGCAGTCCTTTAACGCTTTGATGAAAGAAATTTAGCCAACAGGCGCAGGCCTTTTATCCCATGGTTCCCCGGCTGCGCGAAAACGAACCCCGGCGAATATTCAAAATTCAAAGCTGAAAAACGCGGTTTCCAGCTTCTCGCGCTGCGCGGCTTGCCGCCCTCCTGGCGGCTAATTGCCGAGAATTCCGGCCAATATGCCCAGGCCGTCTTCGTTGCTGCGAATTTTTCTGTAAATATTATGCGCATCCTCAAGCCCTTTGGCCTGCATGGCTTCCAGGGCTTTGGGCCGGGCCTGATCCAGGCCGAACAAAGAGGCATTGTCTGAAGACGGAAATGAATAGGGCAGCCGGATGATCACCGGCGCGGGCTTGACTTTTAGGTGCGGGATCAGGGCGCGGGCTATCTGGTAATGGCCTTGAGACTGGGTTTCCATGGCCAGTTCCAGCAGGCGCGAGTTCATGGTCCAGTCCATGAGCCCCCAGTTTTCTTCGCCGGGTTTGACCACAATATCGCCGGCCAGGCCCGTGGAGCCGATAACCACAATTTCAATGGGGCGTCCGTTATGCAGCTTCATGGCTTCCAGAAGGGCCACCAAGACGGGCGAGTTGGCCCATAGCCCGCCGTCGGTGCAGGCAATAAGGCTATCCGGGGCGCCCGGCGCCGGGGTTAAGGCCAGGGGGAAGATCACCGGCGCGGCGGACGTGGCCATGCACACATCCACCAGGCGGTGCTCCGCGGTCGCTTCGCCGTCATCTTCCGAGGCGTGCGGGGTTTTAAACACCAGGCAGGCGCGGTCGGTGACATTGGTCACCGGAATGCACAAGGCCACGCCTTTTTGTTCCCAAAGTTCGCGCAGGGTGGCGGCGCCCAAAAACTCTTCCAATTTGGCGCGCAGGGCGGCCGGGTTGCCCGGGCACTTGTCGCGAAAGCGCACGGCCCAGGAGGACATGGCCAGGGAATTTATATGTTTGGAGGCGTAATCGGGCATGGGGTGGGGGAAGATATCCTGCCCGCTGCTTTTGTAAATGCCGATGATTTCATCCAGGGTGCAGCCGTAGGCCAGGGTGGCGGCCAGGAGGCCGCCGGTGCTGGTGCCGGCCATAAGGTCGAAGCGCTTGCTCAGGTCCGCATGCGGCGGCGGGGTGGAGGCGTTCGCTTTACCTGTGGGGGAAGAGCAAAGATCCATAAGGCTTTGCAGCACGGTGGCCGCATACAGTCCGCGCATGCCGCCTCCATCCATAACCAGAGCGCGAAAGGGGCGCTGTTTTTTAAATAAAAAGCCCATCTTATTCCGCCTCGTAAACGCGACCAAGATAATCGTGCAAGCTTTCGCCTTCCTTGCGCGCGGGCGCTTGAGCAGGCTGATAGGCGCTGTCCGGGTCAAAGCTGTCCATAATGACTGTAAAGTCCGGGTTGAGCTCTTTAACCGCCCCGGCGCTGTAAGTTACGGTGAGGATATGGGTGCTTTCGGGCAAAAAGTAATAGACCAGATGCGAGTCTGTGGGGTTATGCCCTGCGGCCTGGCGCATGGAGATAATCAGAGTGTGATAGCGGCCGAAGGTTTTGAAGGTGGTTTCGGTGATTTCCACCTCCTGTCCGGCCATTTTAAACGCCCCGGTCATAATCAGACGCGTGTTGGCGTAAATTTCTTCTTTTTCTTCCGAGGTGAGCAGGGGAATAATATTATTGTTTATGGGCGAGGCCTGGGTGCGCTCCAAAACGATGCAGGCCGACTGTTCCATGGTCGGGCTGTGTTTAACGGCAAAAAAGACCGTATTGGAGGAAAGGGCTATGCCCATGCGCTCCTTGGCCTCGCTTACTTGCTTGGCCGCGGCCCCCGGGTCCATGATCGTCCAGCCTTGGGGTAAAAGCAGGCTCCCGCTCGGGTCAATGGTCACCTTGCGCGGCGCGGCCGGGGCAGGTCCCGCCAAAGTCACGGCAAGAAGCAGCGCGGCGGCGAGCAGAACTGGGAACAATTTACGGCTCATAGTTGTTTTCCTTTAGCGTTGACGCGCAAAAGATATTGCGGCATGGACTCGCCGGTGTTTCTGGCCGGCGGGGGCGTGGGCTTATAAGCTGCGTCCGGCTCAAAAGCGGCCAGGATGCGCGCGAATTCGGCGGCCGGGTCGATGTCGTCATGTACGGCGGTAAAGCGCATATAGCTGAGGGCCAGGGCGTTGTCCGGCAGGAAGTAAAGGGCGCTGTCAAAGGTGATCAGATTCTGACTGCTGCCGGAAATAAGCAAAGGCTCGTAGCGTCCGGTCTGCTTGAAAAACGCGCGGCTGACGGCTAGCGGAAGGTCGGCCCGGGTGGAGAGATTTTGCAATGTAAAAATCATGGCTTGCGCGAATTGCTGCTTTTCTTCAGCCGTGAGCACGGCGAGCATGTCATTGGTCAGGCCGGTCGATTTTGCCCGGCCGATGGTCAGTATGGCCGCCGGTGCGCCGTCCGCGCTTTGACGGGCGGCATAAAATGCGGCGTCGGGCCGGGCCATGGCCAGGGGAATTTTGGCGCACAGGGCGTCTATAGCTGCGCCGTATTCGGCGGAGTTTCCAACCTGCCAGCCGTCAGGCAGATATACGGTCATGCCTGGAGCGGGCGTGAACGGAGTAAGGCCGCGGCGGGCGGCGTTTTCGTTTTTGCTCGCGCAGGCGGCCAGCAGCAGGCATAGCATGGCGAGGCTTAAGGCTGAGCGGATCGAGGCTTTTGATATAGACAGCCGCCATTTGCAGTGCATAACCTTCTCCTTGCAGTTTTTTGACGTTTTTTTGCCGGGCGGTCCTGACAACTTCGCGCGCATGTTTATATAAGAATAAACCAGATCACATGCTTGTTTATAGTGCCAGAATTTCCCTGTTTTGAACAGAGGAAAAGGCGGGTTGCGCCCGCAATTCATAGAAAAGAGTATATTATAGATTATAAATGGACTTATGTGCCTTTATGCCTAATTTATGGAGCTTGACAACAAGATAAACGTGACTATCCTCTTATAGTCAGACTTGTAAGGAGGTGCCGATTATGGCCATAGATTTTAGTTCATTATACGACATACCCAAAGAGTTCGACCACGCCTGGGAGCGGATGCTGCGCTTCAGTCCTTTGTTTAAGCAAAGGTCGGAGTATCCATTGGCGAATATAATGGAAAGCGAAAACGGCTACGATATAGATGTGAGCATCCCGGGAGTGGAGCCTGCGGATCTTTCCCTGGAAATTTCCGAACGGAATATTTCCATCAGCGGCGAGCGCAAAAGCCAGGAAGGTAAATATTACCGCCAAGAGCGCGGTTACGGCTCCTTCCAGCGCGTCTTTTCCCTAAATGTGCCCATTGACCGGGATAAGGCCGAAGCGGAATTTAAGGATGGCATTTTAAAGATTCACCTGCCCAAAGCCGCGTCGTCCCTGCCCCGCAAAATCACCATTGGAACTAAAGACGCCTAGTTGTGAAATTAGTTCGGCGCATACAGAAGGAGCAAGCTTATGAGCGATAATGTAAAACTTGAACGGGCTTTGGATCAGGTTATTCCAAGCACGGACATATTGGAAAAAGACAACGGTTTTCACATCATTATGGATTTGCCGGGCGTGCGCAAAGAAGACCTGCATATTGACGTGTATGGCGACCAGATCACGGTTACAGCGCAAAGCTCTTACGCCCCGGTCGGCCCCTGTCTGCACAAGGAGCACCAGGCCGTGGAATACAGCCGGGTGTTCACCATTTCAGACACTGTGGATCGCGAGCGCATAGACGCCACCTTGAAAAACGGCGTGCTGGATCTTTTGCTGCCCAAAGGGGAAGCGGCCAAGCCCAGACGCATTGAAATAAAAACCTCATAGTAACGATATAAACCGTAAAAAGCCGGGGCGGAACGCGTCGCCGGGCCGCCCCGGTCCCTGAAATTCGGCGGCAATAAGCATTAAAGGATAAACTAAGCTATGATTGAATAACAGCGCGCAAAGATAACAAGCTTTAAAATATGGATTTCTCAACGCTACGCTAGTATCACTGCTGTTCGACTTTTGGTCTGCTTTGCCAGTTGCATTTACGTTCTTTTATTTCAACCCGCACACCGCTTGTAACTGATTTTTTCCGGCGCTTTTGCGCACAATGCCCGCCCCGCACAGGATATTCATTTTTGAAAGCCACGCCACGCATACCACGGCGCGCCTGCTCTCTCGCGGATAGTTTAGGAACATGCCTCCCCGATTAACCGGGAGAGATCGACGATGCCCTGATCCTCCAATGTAGCGCCCCGGCTCCGGGAAGCTTCAGAGATTTTAAAACTCTGGAGTTGTCGGTGCGTCAAAATTGGCAAGCAGTCTCCGGACAAGAGTCCGTCCCTCCCCTGGAGTTGCCTCCCTAAGCAGTTCCAGCCTGGGG
>CBDTYX010000114.1:0-6634 GCA_965364745.1 uncultured Desulfovibrionaceae bacterium
AAAACCTGGACCGTGAAACATTCGCCCCCAATACGCTGCTGCTTGTCGAACCCCCGCCGGTGATCACCACCGGGCGGCACGGAGGAGCGGAAAACCTGCTGGTCAGTCAAGATCTTTTATGGGAGCGCAATGTGGATCTGGTGCAGACCGAACGGGGCGGCAACATTACTTGCCATTTTCCCGGCCAGTTGGTGGCTTATCCCATTGCCCGCCTGCTGCCCCGCAAAGACGCGGACGCCGAAAGCGCGCGCCCTCGAAACCCGGCCGGGGTTAAAGAGTTTTTCCACGATCTTGAACAAATCGTTATCCGCACCCTGGACCGTTTTGGTCTCAAGGGCGAACAAATTTCCGGCCGCTCCGGGGTCTGGCTGGGGACGCGCAAAATTTGCGCCATGGGCATAGCGGTCAAACGCCGGGTCACTTTTCACGGCCTGGCGCTCAACGTCTGCCGCGACCTGTCCCTGTTTGACCTGATCACGCCCTGCGGCCTGTCCGACGCAGCGGTGACCTCCCTGCACCGCGAGCTTGATGCCGAAGATGTGGGCATGGCTGAAGTCAAAACGGTTTTTCTAGAAGAATTTCAAAAATATTACGGGCTGCCGCGCCTGGAAGTATCCACGCGCGCGCCAGATTCATGGGAAAAGGCGGCGGAAATAAAGCCGAAAAAATCACTGCGGGAAATCGAGCCCGGCTATCTGCGCCTGCCGCCCTGGCTGCGCGTGCCCCTGCCCAAAACCAGATGCTTCAGCCAAACCGACGGGCTGGTCAATGATCTCAAACTGCACACGGTTTGCCGCAGCGCCCGCTGCCCGAATATTTTTGAGTGCTATTCGCGCAACACCGCCACCTTTCTCATTCTAGGCGGGGTGTGCAGCCGTTCTTGCGCCTTTTGCAATATAGGCTCGGGCGAGCTTCTACCCCTTGATTCCGGCGAACCGGAACGCGTGGCGGAAGCCGCGGCCGCCCTGAGCCTTGAGCATGTGGTCATTACCTCCGTCACCCGCGACGACCTGCCCGACGGCGGCGCCGGGCACTTTGCAGCCACCATTGCGGCTGTGCGCCGCGCCTTGCCCCGCGCGATCATTGAGGTGCTCATTCCCGATTTTCAAGGCCGCGCCGCGGACCTCGCCGCTGTGCTTGCGGCCGGGCCGGACATCCTCAACCACAATGTGGAAACCGTACCCGAACTATACCCGCGCATCCGCCCTCAGGCGGATTTCGAGCAAAGCCTCACCCTGCTGCGCCGGGCCAAAGAAGCGGGCTTCATCACCAAAAGCGGCCTGATGGTCGGCCTGGGAGAAGATGACGCGGCGGTGCACGGCGTGCTGGACGCCCTGGCCGAAATCGACTGCCGCATTGTCACTGTGGGCCAGTATATGCGCCCCTCGCGCAAGCACCCGCCCGTCCAGCGCTATGTGCATCCGGATGTGTTTGCAAGCTATGCGCGGTATGGCGCAAAGCAAGGCATTGCCTATGTTTTCTCCGCCCCTCTGGTGCGCAGCAGCTATAACGCCAAAGACGTGTTTGAGGCCTTGCGCAGAACTGAAGCTGAAAAAGCAGGATAATTAAAGGCCCCTTAATGCCGCGCCGCATACTTTCCAAGCTGCTGCTCCTGACCGCCGTTTGTGCCGCAAGCCTGGCCCCCCGGCCGGCCGCAGCCCAGAGCTGTGATGTCCAGGGCTATTTGCCCCAAGTGCTTGAAGAAAAATACCGGCTCATTGACCTGTGCTTTACCGGACGCGAGCCCAAGGACTGGGGTGAGAGTCTGCCCGGCGTGTACACGCATTTTGCCCCTTCCGCTGACGGCCGCGTCCGGGTGGCCCTGACTCTGGACGCCTGCGGCGGCGGCGCGGGCAATGCCGTGGACATGAACACCCTCCACCTGCTGATTGAGCTGAATATTCCGGCCACTTTATTTCTCAATGCCCGCTGGATAAACGCCAACCCGGACGTTGCGGCCGCCCTGGCCGTCACCCCGCTGTTTGAGCTCGAAGATCACGGTCTGGCGCATAAGCCCCTGTCCATCAACGGACGCGAGATATATGGACTTAAAGGCACTGCCTCGGCCGGCGCAGCCGCCCGCGAAGTGGAAGGCGGTGCGCTGCGGCTCAAGGAGCTCACCGGCAAGCGACCACGCTTCTTCCGCGCCGGCACGGCCTATTACGACGATGCGGCTCTGGAGATCGTCGCCTCCCTAGGCCTTAAAGCCGTGGGCTTTTCGGTCATCGGCGACGCGGGGGGCACCCTGCCCGCCGCCAAAGTTGCTTCCATTTTGCGCGACGTGCGCGACGGCGACATCGTCATCCTGCACTTCAACCGCCCCAAAAGCGGCACTTATGAAGGCCTGCGCCGGGTTTTGCCTGAGCTTCTGTCCCGGGGCGTAATTTTTGTGCGCCTCTCCGAAGTGCAGCTGGAAACCGCGCCGGTCCGGGGACATGTCCCGCACCAAAATTTCCCCGGCCACAACGCGAGCCCGCCCTTGCCGCAGCCCTAATCCGTTTGCGGTTTGCCAATTCCGCCCCGCTGTGCTAGTTGACTTAAGGCAAGCAATATTTACTTTGCCTGTATCGGCTTAAGCAAAGCCGCGCTATAACGCCGGCGGGTTTAAGTAAACCGTACATAACCCTGCGAGCATCCCGTGTCCGAATCTTACGCGAACAATCTTCAGCCTCTGCCGCCCCAGGCGGTGCTGAGCGGCGCAGGAAGCAATCTTAAACTCAATCTTTCGGGTGAATGGACCGTTTTATACATTGCCGACGTCGCCCGGCAATTGCAAAACATGTTCCTGCCCGCGGGCGGCCGGGTGGACATCGACGCCGACGGCATCTCTATTTTGGATACGGCCGGGGCTCGGCTTATTGTGGAGGTGGAAAACCGGGTCAAGGCCGCTAACGGCCAGGTGAGCATCGCCCTGTCGCACGCCACCCATCAGGATTTGCTCCGCCGCATGCGCGAGGTGGCTCAAAATCTGCCTGAAGCGCCCAAGGGCTCGTACTTTCTTTCACTGCTCAATCACATGGGCGAAGTCATATTCGAGCAGGCGCACGAAGCGCTGCAGCTGCTCAGCTTCAGCGGGCATATGCTCACCTGCCTGGCCCGGTCGCTTATTAAGCCGGCCAGAATCCGCTTCACCTCGCTGGTCAGCCATATGGAAGACACCGGGGTTAATGCCGTGCCCATCGTCTCTTTGCTGGCCTTCCTCATCGGTCTGGTCATTGTCTATATGGGTTCGGCGCAGCTCGCCAAATTCGGGGCCCAGGTCTTTGCGGTCAACTTGCTTGAAATCGCCACCCTGCGCGAGCTGGGGCCCATTCTCACGGCTATCGTGGTGGCCGGTCGGTCAGGCTCGGCCTTCACCGCCCAAATCGGGGCCATGAAATCCAACGAAGAGCTCAGCGCCATGCGGGTCATGGGTCTGGAGCCCATGGAGCTTCTGGTCATTCCCCGCGTGCTCGGCCTGATGATCATGCTGCCCGTGCTGATTGTGGTGGCGGACCTGGCCGGCATCATGGGCGGGGCCATCGCCTCTGCAGTGACCATGGATCTGAATTTCTCTTCTTTTCTTGCCCGCATGCAGGAAACGGCCAATATCAATAATTTATACGTTGGCCTGATCAAAGCCCCGTTTTTTGCGGCGGCCATTGCCCTGGTGGGCTGCTTTCACGGCTACCAGGTCACGGGCAGCGCCGAGTCCGTGGGCCGGCTGACCACCAAGTCCGTGGTCAAGTCCATTTTCCTGGTCATCATCATTGACGCCGTGTTCGCCATCTTTTTCTCAACCATAGACATGTAAGCGGGGATACGCATGGCCGGCAACGACATTCTGGTTTCCCTGCGGGGCATCACCTCCCAAATAGGCAGTAACCTCATTCACAAGGACCTGAACCTGGACATCAGGCAGGGCGAAATTTTAGGCCTCATCGGCGGCTCTGGATCAGGCAAATCTGTATTGCTGCACACCATTTTGGGCCTGCGTCAACCCGCGGCCGGCGAGGTGATCGTCTTCGGCAAACCATTGGCCGGGCTTGACGACCAGGATATGCTCCTGATGCGCAAGCGCATGGGCGTAGTTTTTCAGGGCGGGGCGCTGTTTTCATCGCTGACGGTGGCTGACAACATCAAGGCGCCGCTCAAGGAATACACCACTTTGCCCGACAAATTCATGGACCAGATCGCAGCCATGAAACTGAGTCTTACGGGCCTGCCTCCGGAAGCCGGACTGAAGTTTCCTTCCGAACTGTCCGGGGGTATGAGCCGGCGGGCGGGGCTGGCCCGCTCCCTGGCCCTGGACCCCACTTTGCTCTTTCTGGACGAACCCACCACGGGCCTGGACCCTGTTTCCGCCGGGATGTTCGACCGCCTGATGCTTAGTCTTAAAGAAAATCTGGGGTTGACCATTTGCATGATCACCCACGATTATGATTCGCTGTACAGCATTTGCGACAAGGTGGCCGTTCTGGCCGACAAACGCATCGTTGCCGTGGTTCCCACCGCGCAGTTGCTGGATGTGGACAACGCCTGGATAAAATCCATAGCCGGGGAAGACCGCTGTCGCCGCCCCGCGCTTATGGCCAAAGAAAAAGAAGCGCAGCCGGCATAAATAAACCCGTCGGCGGAAAATTATCGCGCCGCAGCGCGTCTTTTACGCCGACGGAAAAAATAGCGAGTCAATCATGGAAACAAAAGCGAGCTATGTCCTGGTAGGGGCGTTCACCCTGGCGGTCATCGCCATCGCCTTCGGCTACATCTTGTGGGTGGCCGGCAGCAACAATCATAAGGTCCAGGCTGTTTACGCCATCAACTTCGAGGGTAGCGTCAGCGGCTTGTCGGTTACAGCACCGGTGCTGCTCAACGGCGTGCGCGTGGGCCAGGTCAGCGCTATCCGGCTTTCGCACAAAGATGT
This sequence comes from uncultured Desulfovibrionaceae bacterium, assembly GCA_965364745.1. Classification (GTDB taxonomy): domain Bacteria; phylum Desulfobacterota; class Desulfovibrionia; order Desulfovibrionales; family Desulfovibrionaceae; genus JAVBRZ01. The sequence goes on from CBDTYX010000114.1 coordinate 4,904, forward strand.
GAACGCTGTGCACGTGGAAATTTCTGTGGACGAGAACACGCCCATTCGGCAAGATTCCGTGGCCACCCTGGAGGCGCAGGGCCTAACCGGCACCAGCCGGGTGATGATTTCCGGCGGCACCAACGACAGCCCCCTGCTCACTCCGGGCAAAAATGGTGAAATGCCTGTTATACAATCGGAAACCGCCGGCCTGCAGGCCATCATCCACACCATGCCCCAGTTGCTGAACGATGCTCACAACACCTTGCGGCACATCGACAAATTTTTCAGCAATGAAAACAGCAAAAACGTAGCCGGCATCCTGGCCGGGTTCAATAATGTAATCACCCGCCTCAACGACAGAATGGGCAGTATTGAAAACACCCTGGCCCACCTGGAAGCTTCGTCGCGGGAGCTGAGCACCCTGCTTAACGATCTGCGCCCGGCCGGCAAGGACCTGTCCTCGGCCATGGATAAATTTAAAGATACTATGAGCCGCATTGATGCGGTCACTGCCGCGGCCGCGCCGGGACTGGAAAAATTCTCCAGAGACGGGGTGGACGATTTCCGCCGCCTTATGGTCGATACCCGGCAAATGGTCAATTCCATCAACCGCTTGACCCAGAAGATTGAAAATGACCCTCGCCGCTTCCTGTTCGGACAGCCCCTGCCCGAATACAGCGGGCAGTGATGCCGCATAAAAAATTATTAAAATTCAAACTCAACCGAGGATGATGACATGCTGCTGAACACTCCGCTCAAAACAGCGCCCGCCGCGCTTCTGGCCCTTGCTCTGACGCTCGCGTGCTTTGCCTTTGCCGGCTGCGGCTTAAATCCCGGCCCGGCGCCGCCCGCCTATACCCTACACCCGAATCTGCCCGGGCCCCTGGCCGGAGAGCACCGCGTCAGCGACAAACTCCAGTTGGGCATCAATCTGCCCCTGGCCGATGAAGCCCTGGACAACAACCGCGTGGCTATACTCATCGACAACCGCGAATACCGCTATTGGAAAAACGCCACCTGGACCAGCCAGACGCCGGACCTTTTACAACGCTGGATCATTGCCGCATTTGAATCCGACGGCCGCCTTTTTGTCTCTGCCGACGACGCCAACGGATTTTTGGCCGACTTCCGCCTGGCCTCATACATCCGTGAATTCAACGTCATTCTTGGCCCTGACGGCAAGTATTCCGTGGCCCTAGCCATAAACGCGCGCCTCATCGACCTGCGCGACGGCAAGATTTCGGCCGTATTCAACCAGCGCTACGAGCAACCGGCGGCGGGAGAAGACTTATCCGCGGTCATGGACGCCTTTGATGTGGTCACCGGCCGGGTCCTTTCGGAACTGATCAGTTGGACCATAGATAATTTAAACCTTATCCGCTGAGCCAAACAAAAAGCACGGCCGGAAAAATTCTTTTTCCGGCCGTGCTTGCCTAAGGTGCAACATCGCCCCCAGCTCAAGGTTTGATTTCTATGGGCGTGCCCACGGGCGTGCGGGCATAAAGTTCGTCAATTTCCTCGTTGGATACGGCAATGCACCCGGCGGTCCAATCCCGCAGCCAGTGTACCCCGCCCAAGTGCTCCTGCCCGGGCGGCAAGCCGTGAATTTTAATCTCCCCGCCGGGGCTGACCTCCAAAGCTGCCGCGGCCTTGCGATCGTCGTCATTGGGGTAGGAAACGCCCAAATTTTTATAATAGCGGGAGTTGGGGTTTTTGCCGTCCACAAAATATATGCCTTCAGGGGTTTTG
>CBDTYX010000115.1:0-6600 GCA_965364745.1 uncultured Desulfovibrionaceae bacterium
CCCCGAACCCCCTCACCCCCCCTTAACCCGTATTGTTGAGGGCAACGGGCTGATCGGCTCAGAAAGACATTTAACGCGGGACCTGTTATTTAATGGCAAACTCCAACGATCCTTTGAACTGGGACGCTTTGCGCAGCGCGCCCCCCGCCGGGCCGGGCGGGACGGCCGCCGCGACCGGCGCTCAGGCTGAGGCGCATCAAAACAACTCAAGTTCAGGCCCCGATCGTCTTAACTCGGACAACTACGGCCCCGGACACCCGGCCCTGTACTACGACGGCAAAAGCGCCAAGGGGCGGCGGGTGCGCTTTGAAGCCCAGCTGTCCGACGCTTTGCGCATTTACGATCCGGAAGACCGCACCGTGCACCTGGATTGGCCGGCCGCGGAAATCATCCCTTCGGGCGCGCTGGACGATTTTCCCCTGCAACTGCGCCGCAAAAAGGACACCGGCGAGCGCCTCGTCATTGAAGACCCCGGCGGCCGCCATTTCGCGGGCGCCTGGCTGGGGCCGCGCCTTGCCAAGCAGCGCCGGCGCAAAATCCGCAACTGGCTCATGGCCGTGGGCGCGGCCTGGGCCTTTGTCGCCCTCATCTGGCTGAACATGAACGCGGTCATGAACGTGCTGGTCGGCCTGGTGCCGGAATCCTGGGAGCACGAACTCGGCCGCGACAGCAAAGAGCAGATCGCCCGCATCCTGACTTTTAACCCCACCGGCGAGATCGCCTGGTGCACGGGGGCCGGAGGCACGGCCGCCCTGGAGCGCCTTTCCGAGCGTCTGGGCATGCCCATGACTGTTGACATCGACGCGGCGACTGGTCCCGCTGCGCAAACCGACGCCGAAGGGCAAGCGCCGCCGCCCGCCGCGCGCGGCGAAGACGCCCGCCCGGTGGAAATCGCCGTGCTCGATTCCAAAATAATCAACGCCTTTGCCTTGCCCGGCCGCCACATTGTGGTCACCTCCGCCATGCTTGAAGCGGCGGAAAGCCCCGAAGAGCTGGCCGGGGTGCTGGCCCACGAGATGGGCCACGTGACCGAGCGGCACAGCACCAAGCGCGTGCTGCGGGCCTACGGCCTTGAACTTGTTTTTCAGCTGGCGGCCGGGCAGGGCGATTTGTTCAACGCCATGGGCGGCCTTGGCTACACCCTGGTGCAAAACAAGTTCAGCCGCGCCGATGAAGCCCAGGCCGACCGCCTCGGCGTGGAGCGCATGCTGGCCGCAGGCCTTGACCCCAGGCCCCTGGCCGATTTGTTTGAACGCATCCGGGCCGAGGAGCGCGACGAGTCTGGCGACGGCGCGGCCTTTCCGGCCTGGGAATACTTAAGCGACCACCCCAGTTTCGACAGCCGCATAGCCGAAATACGGGATCTCGCCGCGGCGGCCGAAAAAGAGCGCCTCGCGCCCCCCGCCCCGGCTTTAAGCGCGCAGGATTGGGCGGATTTGCAGAATATTTGCGCAGAGTCTGCAGCGGAGTAAGCCTTTTATGGGTGAGCCGACTTCTGCAGGAGTAGAACCCCAAGGATCAGTGATCCTTGAGATTCCCCTCCCCCAGACCTCCTCCCCTCCGGCGGCCCTGATTGATGGGTGTGAGGTATCTCGAGAATTTAACGCCATAATAAGATTTTGCTTGCGCATAAAAAACGGTTCTCCGATCAAGGGAACCGTTTTTTTTACGTGCAAGCAAGGCCCGGCGCCGGCAATGATTTATTTCTCAATAACGCAATTCATGGCCGCCACTTCATCCAGGGCGGTATACAAGGTCGGCAGATACGGCTTGAGGTCTTTGGCGGATTTGGCCGAGAGCACCACAATGAGCATGGAGTCGTTGTGGATGGTATAGGCGGCGGCTTCAGCCGCATTGGGGGGCGGGCCGTTGTCGAAAAAGCGGATGGCGAAGGCCCTGCCGTTAACGGCTGTGTAGGTTTCCTCTTTGCGCACGGTCAAATTTTGCCCGCCGGGCAATTTACGGAAGCTGTCCCGCGTGAATTCAGCCTGCTTCTGGGCGCGCTCTTCCAGAGATTTGCCGGGAAAGGGGGTGACCAGCCGGGGATACATGACCACGGGCGCAGTGTCGAAAGTGTAGGCTTGGGGATAGTAAATGCCGCATAAATCCAGACGTCCGGCGGCCGCGGGGTCGCCCGTCCAGCCGCCGGGGCAGGGCAGAATAAAGGCCGCGTCTTCCCGGTAGCAGATGGCGTCGCCCACATAATCATTAAGATCAAGGAGGCCGCCCCCGGCGGTTTCCGGGTTGCGCAGTTCAACCTGATCGCCCTTGATCACCAGCTCCGGCACAGCTTCCGCCCGCGCCGACAAGGGGGCGGCCGCAAACAACACCGCTCCCAGCAGTAAGACGGCTCCCGGCAAAACAGCCGGTTTAAGCCCCGACAATTTGAGTAACCCACAAAAATAACGTTTCATAGTAGCTCTTAGTTATTCGCCCAATCAGGGTCCAGGGGCTTAGCCCCTGGCGAGGAGTCCAGAGGGCGCGGAGCCCTCTGGACGCCGGAGGCGCTTTTATTTTATTCCGGCCCCTGCTCTTCGTCCGGGGTTTCCGCCGCCGCGCTGGGCGGGTGGCGCTCATAAAAGGCTTCCAGGTCCGGGCCTTTGAGGTAGCGGCCCAAGATGGAGCGCGGGCTTTCGGCCAGGTCCATAAACAAAAAGGCGTCCAGGGTGTTGAAGGACAAGTCGGCGTGGAAAGCGGCGATGCGGCCGCCCAGGCGCAGGTAATGCTTAAACAGCACCGGCACGCTCTTGCCGCCCTCCATGTCGCGCACCAGAGCCGACATGGCGTTGTAGGTCAGGTTTTTGGTCAGCGAGCCTTTTTTGCCCGCGCGCAGCATCTTTTTGGGCACGTCGCGGCCTTTGACCAGCTTGGACAGCTCCTTGCTGCCGTGGTGGCGGTCCAGGTAGCTGATGATGGTGCGCAGGGTGGAGGGGCGCAAGGTCAGGGACAAGCTGGTGGGCCCGAAGAAATAGCGCAGTTCCGGGTTGCGCACCAGAATGGCCCCAAGGCCTTTCCAGAGCAAATGCAGGGGCGCGTAGTCCTTTTGAAATTCCTGGGTGACCATGGCCCGGCCCACTTCCATGCTGCCGGGGTAGGCGCGGAAAAACTCCGGACTGATGCGGAACAGGCTGTTGAGATACAGGCCTTCCACGCCTTTTTCGGCCAGGATGCGCGGGGCGTGCCCCAGGCGGTAGGCCCCGGCCAGGGTGTTTTTTTCATCGTGCCATAAAATGAGGTGCTCGTACCACTGGTCAAAGACATCCAGATCGCGGGCGAGGCCCGAGCCTTCGCCCACTTCGCGGAAGGTGGTTTCGCGCACGCGGCCCAGCTCGTTAATAACCGCGGGCGCGTCTTTTTGGCGCAGCAAATACAGGGTATAGCCGCTTTCGCGCAGCAGGATGTTTTCCGGGGGCTGGCGCTTGAGCTCGGCCAGGATGACAGCCGGGTCTTCCGGCGGGGCTATGGGGTCCATTTCGTTTTCCGAAACCGGAATTTCTTTGGCGCGGCCGGGCTTCAAATCATAGCAGCGCATGCGCAAATATTCGGTGACGGCCTCGTCCGAGGTCAGCTTGTCTAGGGTGGCCGGGGGCATGGGCGTGCCCACGGTCAGGCGGATGGTTTTGCCGCGTTTGTTCAAAAGCTGTGAGGTTAAGAGCAGGGTGCGCACTGTCGGGTGAATGATCCCGGCCAGGTTGAAAAACAGGCTGTTGCGCCCGTGAAAGTACACAGGCACGATGGCCGCGCCGCAGCGCTTGGCTATGCGCCCGGCCGTGGGAATCCAGGGCGGGTCGGTGACGCCTTTGCCCATTTGCCAGTGCGAAACCGTGCCCGAGGGAAACATGCCCAGGGCATGGCCGGCGGCCAGGTGGTCGCGGGCTTCACGCAGGCCGGCCACGTTGCGGCGCTCCGCCCCGCCGAAGGGGTCCACGCCGATGAACGCCGGGGCCAGTTCGGGCATGACGCTCAAAAGATAATTGGCGATGATGCGCAAATCCGGGCGGATATGGCCGAACATCGCGGCCATGATCATGCCCTCGATGCCGCCGAAGGGGTGATTGGAGACGAACAGCACCGGACCCTCTTCGGGGATGTCGCCCACGGCGCCGTCCATGGCGATGGTCACGCCCATATATTCCAGGGCTTTCTGGGCAAATTCGTGGGCCGAGGCCACTTGCGGCACGCCGTAGTAAATATCCAGGAGCGGGCCGATGCGCATGAGTTTTAAGAGCGCCCGGCGGGAAAAGGGCGACAGGCGCTTGGCTGACTCGGGCAGAACGTCGAGATTCAGGCGTCTTTGGGACGGCGACGTGTGCGTGGCGGCATGAGTGATAAGCTGAGAAGTATCGCTGTTCAAAATATCCCACCCGTGATGCGACTGAAAATTTGAAAAAGCCCCGCAACTTTCGCGGCCGCGCAGCGGCCGGCAAGGCGGCAGCCGGAATATTTTAAGCATAGTCTATTAGGCGCTTCTTGACAAGCGCGCCGCCGGGCGCTAGCTCTTATAGAAAATAAAATATGGGATTTGCGGCGCTAACGGTTTTTGCTGCGGCGGGGCTATAGAAATGTCTCATTTTCAGCAACAGGTTCCGGACCTGCGGGCTCAAAACCCGCCAGCAGGCAGGTTCTTCAACTTAAGCGAAAAAGAAGGAGTGCGGTTATGCGGCAATACTTCACCCGGCTGCTGTTTTCCGTCTGGTGTCTGGCCTTTGTGTTTTTGCCCGGCCTGTGCCTGGCTGAGGAGGAAACGCCCAACAACGGCCAGGACATCACCCGGCCGCTGACCCGCTTTGACGTGCGCTATCAATACCAGAATCTGCCGCTTATGGAATCCGACCATGACGACGAGCACATCGTCACTTTGCGCGTGGACAGGCCCTTTGAGCTCGCCCCCGGTTGGAAGCTGGCCACCCGCTTTGACGCGCCGTTTATGTTCAGCAACCGCAGAAGCACAGACAACACGCACGGCGACACCCGCTTCGGCCTGAGCGACGTGCTGGCTCAGGCGCTTTTGGTGAATATCCCCACTGAGCGCTTCGCCTGGGCCGTGGGCACGCAACTGGTTTTGCCCACAGCCACGCAGGACACCGCGGGCACAGGCACCTGGCGGGCGGTGCCCACAGCGGCCGTGCGCTGGGATACCGGCGACCTGCTCAAGGGCAGCTGGGTGGCCCTGGCCGGTCGTTGGGACCGCTCCTTCGCCGATACCCGCTACGACTCGACCACAGTCAATGAACTGCAGTTCGCGCCCGTGGTCAATATCTTCCTGCCCGACCTCTGGTTCATCAACCTCTTCCCCAGCACCGACATCCGCTACAATCTGGGCGAGATGAAAGACGGGGATACCGGCCGCTGGTTTGTGCCGGCCAACTTCATGATCGGCAAAATGCTGGACAAAGACACGGTCACCAGCCTGGAAATCGGCATCCCCATCATTGACGACTACCACGTCTACGACTTCAAAATGGAATTCCGCATGGGTTTTTTCTTTTAATCGCATACCTTGTGTCCCCCCGCGTCCTGCGGGGGGCGCAAGGGTCGCTTGCGAAAAATGTGGTTTTAAATGCGCTCGCGCTACGCGGCGGCCGTTCTGGCGGCCAATTTCCCTTCCCGGCCCCCTTCCAATAAGGGTTAAGGGGGGTGAGGGGGGCCGGGGGAGCGTGGGCCTTAAGGGGCTCGCCCCTTAAGGCCCACGCTCCCCCGCATTGCGTCCCTCTTCGCCTCCGCCTGGGCGCGCTCGGCGAGGCCCTCTTCCAGGCGGAAGGTTTGCAGGCAGGCTTCGGCGTAGCGCATTTGCGACCGCCAGTCATCGGGCCGAGCGAGGCAGACCTGGGCGATGTATCCGAGGTGGTAGTATTCGAGGCCTTTTATGTTTGCGCTCAGGGCTTCGATTTTGTCGAGGCGGGGCAGGTCGGCGGCCGGGGTTTGGCCGGGGGCGAAGTTTTGGGCCAGAATGAGGGTGGTCCAGGCGCATTCGGGGATGCCCGAGGCGCTGTTTACAGTCATGCCCAGTTGGGCTTTGCGCCCGGCTTTGGCCAAAAGGTCGGCCCAGGCCAGGCACAACTCGTAGAGGTTTGCGGGCTTGGCGGCGGCGCGGCCGGGCGCGGGCTTTTGCGCGGCTTTGCCGTAGAGGCTTTGCCGCAGCCAAAATTGCAGGGCCAGGGCAAAGTCCTTGGTGCGGGCGGCAATGAGCGAGCAGGCCAGATTAAGGTCAAGGTCGCCTCGGTGCAGGTTTTGGGCGAGGATTTGCTCGAGGGCGGGCAGGGCGGCCGAAGCGCCGTTATATTCAGCGGCGAGGCGCAGGCGGTAGGCCAGGATTTCCGGTGTTTGCGGCAAACTTTCAGCTTGGGCGAGCAGGGCGGCGGGCCGGTCGGCCGCGTGCCAGGAGCGGTGCATTTGCGCGGCGCACAGCCAGAGAATGCCGGGTTCGTCATTCCGCGCAGCGCTATGGGCCGCGTTTCCCGCAGCCTCTTTTTCCGCAATCAGCGCCCGCGCGATTTCCTCAATTTGCGCCGCGCGGCGCCCCGGCAGGTGCTCGCGCTGCACGCGCTCCCAGGCGGCGCGGCCGATGCGCTCGGCCCGTTCCGGGTCGGCGATGAGGGC
>CBDTYX010000116.1:0-6503 GCA_965364745.1 uncultured Desulfovibrionaceae bacterium
GAGTGCACGTCTTCAATGCAGGGCATGATTCCGGCGTCAGGGTTGCGGTCCGGGTTATCGGCCTTGACCCCGGCGGCGGAAGTCAGATTGACGAACAAATCCGCCTCGACCAGGTTGAGCAGGAGGCTGCCCAGGGTGTCGTTGTCGCCGAACTGCAACTCCTGCACGGCCACGGTGTCGTTTTCATTGACAATGGGAATGACCCCCCAGGAAAGAAGACGGCCGAAAGCGTTCCGGGCGTTTAAAAAGCGGTGACGATCGCGTAAATCTTCACGCGTGAGCAAAATTTGCGCCGAAGTGATGCCCCTGGCCGCAAACATTTCGTCATAACAATGCATGAGCCGGCTCTGGCCCACAGCGGCCGCAGCCTGGCGGTCGGGAATGCCGCGCACTTCCGCGCGCCCCTTAAGCACGGACCGCCCCGCGGCGGCGGCCCCGGAAGTAACCAACACCGTATAGATGCCGCGTTTATGCAAATCCGTAATCTGGTCCACCAGGTTTTCAATGGCCGGACGGTCAAGCCCCTCACTGTTGGTCAGCACCGCGCTGCCGGCTTTTACCAGTATGCGGCGGGCCGACTGCAAAATTTCCTGTTTTTCCTTGCGCCAGGGCATGGCTTTTCCCCTTGTGCATTGGTTATGAATTTGCGCTAAGGCTATTCTCTTGTCCAGATAACCTCAATTCCGGAAAAATCGTCCTCGTCGTCAATATCGTCGTCCGCGGCCGAGCCGGAAACTTCTTCATCCAGATCCTCAGCCACCAGGTTCGGGTGCTCCTTAAAACGCACCAGCGGGTCATGATTGCCGAGGCCGTCAAACAACCGCCACATGGCCTCGGCCACATCCTCCACCCCTTCGCCGGTCAGCGCGGAAATGAAATACACCTCGCGCCTATCTTTGGCCGCCCGCGCCCGCAGAGCTGCCAGGAGTTCCGGATCAGCCAGGTCAATCTTGTTGATGACCTCTATCTGGCGGCGTTCTTTTAAATCCGGCGCAAAAAGGGCCAATTCCTCGTTAATCAGCTCAAAACCGGCCCAGGGCGCATCCAGGCTCACATCCTCAATGCTTAAAATATGCACCAGAAAACGGGTGCGCTCAATGTGTTTTAAAAACTGGTGCCCCAAGCCCGCGCCCGCATGCGCGCCCTCAATCAGGCCGGGAATGTCCGCTACTGTAAGGCGGTGGTCGTAGTTGTCATCATCAAGCATGACGCCCAGATTGGGTTGCAGCGTGGTAAACGGGTATGGCGCGATTTTGGGCCGGGCCGCGGAAATGTTGGTGATAAACGTGGACTTGCCGGCATTGGGCAGGCCTAGCAGCCCGGCGTCAGCCAAAATTTTCAGCTCCAGGCGGACTTTGATCTCTTCCCCGGGCTCGCCGGGCTGGGCAAAACGCGGCGTCCGCATGGTGGCGGACTTGAAGTGCTCGTTGCCCTTGCCCCCTTGTCCGCCTTGCACAATGACCACCTCTTCCTCCGGCACGGAAAGATCGGCCATCAGCCTCTCCCCGCCGTCAGGAGTAATGGCGAACACCAGCGTGCCCACCGGCAATTCCAGATAAAGGTGTTCGCCGTTGCGGCCGTGCATCTGGCTGCCCATGCCCGGCTGGCCGTTTTCAGCCTCGTAGTGGCGCCTGAGGCGAAAGTCGTAAAGCGAAAGCATGCGAGGTGAAGCCCGCAAAATAACGCTGCCGCCGTCACCGCCGTCGCCGCCGTTGGGGCCGCCGCGCGGAATGAATTTTTCCCGCCGAAAAGACACGCAGCCGTGCCCGCCTTTGCCGGCTTTCAGGGAAATTACCGCTTCATCAATGAATCGCATAGCTTAAGTCTCACAACTTCCGGTAAAAACATAAAAAAGGCGGAAAGCGCACGCGCCTTCCGCCCATGAGAATTCGTGTGCCTATCTTAAGAGTCAGGACTCAACTGGAGCCTCGGCAGGCACCACATGCACGCGGGTGTAGCTTCTGTTCTTGCGCACATATTTTTCATACTTCACAAAGCCGTCCACAGTGGCGAACAGCGTAAAGTCGCGGCCCAAGCCCACATTCACGCCGGGGTGGATTTTGGTGCCCACCTGGCGAACCAGAATATTGCCGGACAGAACCGCCTGACCGCCAAAGCGCTTGACGCCCCGTCTTTGTCCTCTGCTGTCGCGGCCGTTACGAGTACTGCCGCCTGCTTTTTTATGTGCCATGGCTTTTGCCTCCAGCGGCTCTAGGCCGTTATGGATTTAATACGAATGGTGGTGTACGTCTGACGATGCCCCTGCTTTAAACGGGAGTCATGACGCCGGCGCTTCTTGAAAATCACAATTTTCTTGGCCCGGGCATGTTCGAGCACCTCAGCCGTAACCTTGGCTCCGGACACGTAAGGCGCGCCAACATTAAAGGAGCTGCCGCCGAGCATGAGCACTTTATCCAGCACCACTTCACTGCCGGCTTCCACAGCCAACTTTTCCACTTTCAAACGGCTGCCTTCAGATACGCAAAACTGTTTGCCGCCGGTTTCAATAATCGCATACATGATGCAAACCTCCAAAGTAACGAAGGGCGGGTATATAATGTTTCCCCAAAATGGTCAAGCCTGTACGGAAAATTTTTCAAAAGCCCTGAGGAGGGGAACCATTATGAGCACGCCCCCTAATGGTTCCCCTCCTCAGGACCTCCTCCCCTCCTTAACCCTGATTTTTTGGATGTACGAAAAATATTTTCTTAATAATCAGAAAGATGTCCGTCCAGTCAGTGTTTGTTACAGCACCGCTGCCAACCGGCCATTAATTCTCACCCTTAGAACATTCTTACGGGTGAAGTCGACGCTACCTGCCTTTTTCCTTATCAAAAATCGCCCCCCGCACCTCGGCGTCCACTTGGCCGTCACGGACAATTATGTTCAGCGCCATGCCGGGCTTGGCTTCAGAAACGCTGCGCAGCAGTTTGCCGTCAGGCAGTTGCGTAAGCGTATAGCCGCGCGCAAGCGGCAAATGCGGATCAAGCGCGCGCAAGGCGGCGGCCGGCCCGGCCAGGCTTTTTTCCCCGGAGATAAGCAGATGTCGTACCGCGCCGCCCAAGCGGCTTTGGGCATTATCCAATTGCTGCTTATACATCTCCACCCGGCGCTGTAAGTAATCCGGCCGCAAAACCCGTTCGCAGCGCTCAAGCGCGCCCTGCGCGGCCTCAAACCGCTCCTCCCAGGCCCAACGCAGGCGCTCCGCCGCGGCCGCAAGTTTTTCCCGCAAACCATTCAGCGCACGCCCCGGAGAAAGCCAGACCAGTCCCCGTTCGAGCAAAGCCAGACGCTCGTCCCGGCGATTCAAAATTTCGGTAAAAACCCGGCGCATGCCCACTTCCGCCTCATCCACCTGCTGCGCAAAAATCTCCCGCTCGCTCCACAGCAGCTGCGCCGCATGGCTGGGCGTGGCCGCCCGCATATCGGCCACCAAATCGCAAATGGTCACGTCCGTTTCATGCCCAACCCCGGAGAGCACAGGCACGCGCGAGCTGAACACGGCCTCGGCCACTGCCCGCTCGTTAAAGGCCCACAAATCTTCCAAGGATCCGCCGCCCCTTATGAGCACGGCAACCTCCGCCCAGCCTTGAGCGTTGACCTCCTCCAAAGCCCGCACAATGCCGGCCGGGGCCTCGGCCCCCTGCACCAGGGTGGGATGGATGCGAATACGGCTTTTCAAACCCCGCGGCCCGGCAATGCGCAAAAAATCCTGCAAAGCCGCCGCTTCCAGCGAAGTGACCACCGCCACCCGCTCCGGATTCACCGGCAGGGGGCGCTTGCGCGCCTCGGCAAACCACCCCTTGGCTTCAAGCTCCAGACGCAGCAGTTCAAAAGCCTGCTGCAAGCGGCCCACACCGGCTTCCTGCAACAGCTCCACCACCAACTGGCAAGCCCCGCGCGGACCATACAGGCTAACGCGACCGGCCGCCAAAACTTCCTGTCCGTCTTGCACGGTCAAAGCCAAATGCGGCCGGCTGCCGCCCTCAAAAACCTCGCCGGTAAACGGATCAAACTCCACGGTTTCCCGGCGCTCTTTGCGGAACCAAACCGCGTTGAGCAACGCGCCCTCATCTTTTAAGGAAAAATAGACATGCCCGGAAGCCGGGCGCGACAAATTGGAAACCTGCCCGCGTACCCAAACAAAAGGAAAAGCGGCCTCCAGACTCTCTCGCACCTGCGAGGTAATTTCGCTAACGCTAAATATCCTGGACATGGCGTTTGTCAGCAGATTCACGCCTCCGGCGACCAGGGGGGAGCTACGCGCCCCTCCTGGACCTCCCCCGCCAGGGGATCATCCCCCGGACCCCGGTTGAGGCTAAATAACTACTATTCGCCAGTTCGGGTTTCGAAAGGAGCTCAGCCCCTTCGCGGGAGGGCGACCAGAGGGAGGGCGGCGCCCTCCCTCTGGTCGCCGAAGGCGCACTCTTTGATTGTTATTCCTCAAGCCCCCAGCCGGCGTAAACTTCTTTGCGCCAGGCCGTGAAGGAGGCCATAAAATCGGAGGCGTTGCCGGACCAGGGCAATTCGCCCTTGGCGTTGGTGCGGCGGTCTTTGGTTTCAATGATGCCGCGCGAAAGGCCCTTGCCGCCTACCACCAGCTGCATGGGAATGCCGATGAGGTCGGCGTCCTTGAACTTCACACCGGGCCGCTCGCTGCGGTCGTCCAAGAGCACTTCGTGCCCGGCGTCCTGCAGAGCTTTGTAAATGCCCTCGGCCACGGCCACAGCGTCAGAGGAATTGATGTCCAGATTGAGAACCATGACCGTGAACGGAGCAAGGGGCGGCGGAAATTTGATGCCGAATTCGTCGTGGTTCTGCTCCACGCAAGCGGCCACAACCCGGGTAACGCCCACGCCGTAGCAGCCCATGATCATGAGCTGTTCCTTGCCGTTTTCATCAAGGTACACGGCGTGCATAGCCTCACTGTATTTGGTGCCCAACTTGAACACGTGGCCCACTTCAATGCCGCGGGTGAATTCAATGGCCCCGCCGCAGCGCGGGCAGACATCGCCCTCGGCGATGACCCGCAGGTCGAGAAACTCGCAACTCTCAACGTCGCGGAGGAGATTGACGTTGCGCAAATGGGTGTCGGCCTTGTTGGCTCCGGTCACCCAGGGGCCGCCGCTTTTAAGCTCATGGTCGGCCACAATGCGCTTGACCTTGAGCCCCGCCGGACCGGCAAAGCCGACCGGCGCAGCGGTCCAGGCCTCAACCTGTTCCGGCGAAGCCAGCTCCAATTCACCGACTTTAAGATAATTCTTAAGCTTGATTTCATTGAGCTCGCGGTCGCCGCGCACCAGAGCGGCCACGGGCTCGCCGTCGGCGCAAAACAGCAGCGTCTTGATGATGCCGGCGGCCGGCACTTTCATAAACGCGGCCAGCTCTTCCACGGTGCGGCAATGCGGCGTGTACTCCTCGGCCACGGCCGGGCCGCCGTCGCTGTCGGGCGTTCCGTTGAAGGTAATCTCGGCGCGCTCGGTATTGGCCGCGTAGGAGCAGCCCGAACAAGCCACAATGACGTCTTCGCCGGTATCGGCCAGCACCATGAATTCATGGGAAAAGTTGCCGCCTATGGCTCCGGAGTCGGCCTCCACCGCCCGAAAACGCAGGCCCATACGCTTAAAAATGCGCTCGTAGGCCTCAAACATGGACTGATAGCTGATATCCGCGCCCGTGTTGTCGCGGTCAAAGGAATAGGCGTCCTTCATGATGAATTCGCGGCCGCGCATCAGTCCGAAGCGAGGGCGGATCTCGTCGCGAAACTTGGTCTGGATCTGATACAGATTGATGGGCAACTGGCGGTAAGAGCGCACTTCGCCGCGCACCAGATCGGTAATGACTTCTTCATGAGTGGGCCCCATGCAATAGTCTCGGTCGTGGCGGTCCTTGAAGCGCAAAAGTTCTTTGCCGTAAAAATCCCAACGCCCGGACTCCTGCCAGAGGTTGGCGGGCTGCACGGCGGGCATGAGCAATTCCTGGGCGCCGGCCCGGTTCATTTCCTCGCGCACGATCTGGGCGGATTTGGAAATGGCCCGCAGGCCGAATGGCAGATAGGAGTAAATGCCCGAGGTCAATTTTCGGATCATGCCGGCGCGGGTGAGCAACTGATGGCTGATGACTTCGGCGTCGGCCGGGGCTTCTTTGAGCGTGGGTAAATAATACTGGCTGAATCTCATGATTTCTATAGGTCCTGGGGATAGGGTTAGATTTTATTGTTAAGCAATGCGTCCAATTCTTCCATAAACGCGGCCAGGAGCTCAGCCTCGCCCTCCACGGAACGCACGGCCTTGCCCTTGCGAAAGATGACGCCTTTGCCCCGGCCGCCGGCAAGCCCGATATCCGCCTCGCGGGCCTCGCCCGGTCCATTGACCACGCAACCCATGACCGCCACTTTGATAAGCGCGGTTTCACGGGCCAGGCGTTCCTCCACCTTGGTGGCCAGACGCAGCAAATCCACCTCGGTGCGGCCGCAGGTGGGGCAGGAGATGATTTCCGGCCCG
>CBDTYX010000117.1:0-6485 GCA_965364745.1 uncultured Desulfovibrionaceae bacterium
GTTGCGTTTCCGTTTCCGGCAGGCCGGTCAGCGGGTCCAGGCGGCCGGTGGGCACTTCTTCATTGCGGGCATGCACGGTGTAGCTGTTTTTGCCGGTGGACACGCTCAGGCTGGCGTCGCCTTTTTCCATATTCACATGGTTGCTGAAGACTTCGCCAAAGGCGTGGTCATCGCGGTGGGCATACGCCCAAACCAGATGCTCCAGGGAACGATGTTCGCCGTCAATGGTTTCGCTGTAATGCTTGTTTTCGGCCACGCCCAGATTGACCGTGCTTTTGCCTTCACCGGTGGTCACCTCACTGTGCACAGCTGTGGCCAGGGTCATGTCCGTTTCGCCCGTGCCGGTGGTATAGTCGGTTTTCTTGGACAGCAGCGCGGTGATTTGGGCGTTGCCCTCAGGGTTCTTCATTGTGGAACCCTGGAATATGCCGTGCACCCGGTTGTCGCCCTTGCCCAGATTAATGACGCTGTTCAGAGCGGCGGCCCGGATTTTATTGTTGCCCGCGCCGGTGTCAATGTTGCTGGCCACGAACTGGAATTCCTGAGCGGGGTCGCCGTTCAGCCGGAAGTCGCCTATGCTGTCGTCGCCGTCGCCGGCCAGGATGCTTGAGCGGATAAACCGGCCGTTGATATTGTCGTTGCCCGCGCCCGCGTCTATGAGCGAGCCCCCCATAAACAAGCCGCTGAAACTGTCGTTGCCGTCATAGCCGTAGGCTTTGACTTCATTGAAATGGCCGCTGAAACTGTCGTTCAACGCGCCGCCGTTGAGGGTGCTCTTGGTGAACACGCCGGAGAAAATGCCCCGGCCCTGGCCCACGCTAATTTCACTGTTGTCGAATACCCCGGCGAAAGTCAGCTCCCCTGAACCGTCTGTGAATTTGGCGCCTGAGTAAGCGCCCAGATAAGTGGTGTTCAGCCCGGAGACAAATTCGCCGCCCGGCCCGGCAAAGTTGATGATAGTTGTATTTTCACCGGCTTCCACCTTGGAGCTGGAGAAATTGATCAGAATCTCGTCTTTGCCTTGAGCACGCAAAACTCCGCCCGTGGAAGCAGCTCCGCCGCTGAGCAATTGAGGTTCGCCGCTCTCGTCAAAAGTAATGCGGGTATCTTCAGAAACCGTGTAGCGTCTGGCTTCCGCTTCACCGGGCACGTGGATTTCAATAATCTTGCCGCCGTGTTCCACATCCTCGCCCAGCATGCGCATGGTCACGCTACGGCCGTCTGACGATTTGACGCTGTATTGGCCGTAGCCGTTCTCGGCCATGGCGGTATGATACTTGGCGTAGGCTTCTTTGCTGATGGCGGTCACATCGTCAGCAACACCCTTTCTCCACGGCTTGGGCTCCTCCGCCTTGGCTGAGGGCATGGCCAGCACATCGCGGCCCACATACAGCCGGGTTTGCTTGGGGGCCCACAACCGGCCAAAGGAATTAACGCCTGATACCATCATAATTTCGCCCTGAAACCGCTTGTAAAACTCGGTTCTCTACCCTGCTTTTCGGACAAAATTGAAATGACTTTAGGGGTAAAGATAAAAAAATCAGACTGCGCCTCTGGACCATTTTTCAGCCTCAGCTCTGGCCAGAGCGTCGCAGCGCTCATTGTCCGGATGGTTGTTGTGGCCGCGCACCCATTCAAAGCGCACGTCATGTTGCTCAAGCAAAATTATCAGTTCCTGCCACAGGTCCACATTTTTTACCGGCTTTTTGCCCGCTGTGCGCCAACCGTTGGATATCCAATTCTCCAGCCAGCCTTTTTCCACAGCATTGCTCAAATATTGCGAATCAGTAATTAGGGTGACCGCACACGGCTCTTTAAGGGCTTTGAGACCTTCCAACGCGGCCTGCACTTCCATGCGGTTGTTGGTGGTCATGGCCGTGCCGCCGGCAAGAATGCGCTCATGGGCGCCGTAGCGCAAGATAGCCGCCCAGCCGCCCGGTCCGGGGTTGCCCGTACAGGCGCCGTCAGTGATCAAGGTTATTTTTTTCATCAGGAAATAGCGCCCAGCCGTTGCCAGAGCCGGGTCAGACTTTCGGCCAGGGCGTGAAAAAGCTGTCCGTCGCGCACCTGCGCTTCCAGCACCTCATGCTGCAATTTATAGCAAAATTCCTCATCAAGGCCACGCCTGAGCAAAGGGGAAAAGGACATGACCGCTTCCTCGTGCTCCGGGGCCACGGCGATGAACAACTCCAACGGGGCTTCCCCGCTTTTGGGCCATTCAATTTCGCCTTTGCTCACCAGAATCGTAACTTTTACACCATAATTCTCTTTAAGAGCCGCCGACATTTCCCGCAGCTTGTCAAGCTGATCGCCGGTCAGGCTGCCGACTTCGTCCATAACCGCGCCGCGCTGCCCGATAATCTGCATCTGACGCTCGGCGTTTTTCCAAAAGCCGAACAGCGCGGCGCCCAAAACCAGAATCAACGCGATGCCCCGCCAGCCCCGGCCGTTGCCTTTGGGCAGCAAGGGCATGCTCCGCATACCCAAAACCATATTCATCCGGCCTTTCTGTTAAGCGTTAACTCTTGCCGCCGAGCTCCGCAATCCAGCCCTTGAGCGGAGCCTCCATGTCTTTGCGCAGTTCGTTCATGGCGTTTTCAGTTTCCGCTTCAAAGCGCAAAATCAAAGCCGGCTGGGTATTGGAAGCCCGAATCAGGCCCCAGCCGTCAGGGCGGATCACGCGCACGCCGTCAATTTCACTGACTGTGTATTTATTGCGAAAATAAGCCTGCGCCCTCTTCACCACCTCAAATTTGATTTCATCCGGGCAAGGCATATGAATTTCCGGGGTTTTGGCGGTTTTCGGCCAGCCGGGCAAAGCGGAAAGAGGCTTTTCCTGCCCGCTGAAAATATCCGCAAACCGGGCCGCGCCGTAAATGCCGTCGTCAAAGCCGAACCAGTTGTCGCTGAAAAAAATGTGCCCGCTCATTTCCCCGGCAAGAGCGGCGTGAATTTCCCGCATCTTAGCCTTGATAAAGGAGTGCCCGGTAATCCACATCAGCGGATTGCCGCCGTGCTGCTCTATGTCTTTGTACATAAGGTGCGAGCACTTTACCTCGCCGATAACCGTGGAACCGGGTTTGCGGGCAAGCAGCTCACGGGCGAACAGGGCCAGCAGTTCATCGCCGAATAACAGACGACCGTTCTCATCCATAACCCCGATACGGTCGGCGTCGCCGTCAAGGCCGACGCCCAAGTCCGCGCCCTCTTTTGAAATGCGCTCCTTAAGCTGGCGCATGTTGTCTTCCACTACCGGGTCCGGGTGATGGTTGGGAAAATTTCCGTCCGGCTCGCAAAATTGGCGGATAACCGTGGCCCCCATCCGTTCCAAAAGATCCGCGGTCAACTCGCCGCCCATGCCGTTGCCGCCGTCCACTACAACTTTGAGCGGGCGGTGCAGTTTTACGCGGCTTAAAACCGCATCCATGTAAGCGGGCACGATATCATGAGCGCTGACCAGGCCTTCGCCCTGGCTAAAGGCTCCCTCCTCCATAATTTGGCGAATTTTTTGAATTTCTTCGCCAAAGATCGTGGATGCGCCGGCCCAGATTTTAAAGCCGTTATATTGTGAGGGATTATGGCTGGCGGTGATCATGATGCCGCCGGAGAGACTTAAGTTGGTAACCGCGAAATAAAGCACCGGGGTGGCCACCTGGCCCACGCTGATGACGTCCACGCCCGTGGACAAAAGCCCGGCGATAATGGCGTCGTGATAAGCCGGGGAAGAAAGCCGGCAGTCTCTGCCCACCACCACGGTACGGATGTCGTGGTCTATAAAGTATGTGCCGCAGGCTTTGCCCAGAGTTTTTACCCAATCCGCGTCGAAATCTTTATCAACCAGTCCGCGGATATCGTAAGCCCTAAACACGGCGGCGTTTTGTTTTAAAACCATTTTTCCCTCCATAAATATAGTCTTGCCAAGTGGGTTATGTTTGCTTAAAGTCCCATTATGAACTGGGATTGGGATAAACTACAAGAGCGACGGCAAAGGCAACCGGGCACTAGCAAGCCGCAGAAAAATGATTATAACCCGCCTGAGGGTCCAACACAACCCGGCAAAGGCCTGGATGCTCTGCGCGCTATTCGTCTGCCCCCCATTAAACTGATAGTGGCCCTGGTCGTTGTCGTTTGGTTGCTTACCGGCATTTTTATAGTCGAGCCTGATGAGTCCGGCGTGGTTTTGCGCTTCGGCGCCTATAACCGCACGGTTGACCCCGGCCCGCATTACCATTTACCTTTTCCTCTTGAAACCGTCTATACTCCTAAAGTAAAGCAGGTCAGACGCATTGAAATCGGCTTCCGCAGCGGCGATACGCAAATGAGCAGCACCGCGCGCAATCCCGCTTCCGATGAAGCCAGCATGCTCACCGGTGACGAAAATATCGTCAACGTGCAGTTTATTGTCCAGTTTGAAATCAAAGATCCTGTGGACTATTTGTTCCGGGTGGACGACCCCGACTACGCGGTGAAAAACGCCTCGGAAGCGGCCATGCGTGAAGTTATGGGCTATAATAAAATTGACTCGGCCTTAACCGACGGCCGGACGCAAATTGAAAACGATACACGTGTGCTGCTGCAGGAGATTATGGATCGCTATCGCGCCGGGGTGCACATCATCGCCGTGCAGATGCAGGACGTGCACCCGCCCAAAGACGTGAGCGACGCCTTCAAAGATGTGGCCTCGGCCCGTGAAGACCGGGTCAAGTACATCAACGAGGCCGAAGCCTACCGTAACGACATTCTGCCCAAGGCCAGGGGCCAGGCGGCGGAAGTGGTCAACCGCGCGGAAGCTTACCGCCGCAGCGTTATTGAAACCGCACAGGGCGAATCCTCCCGCTTCCTGGCCATTGTTAAAGAATACAATAAAGCTCCGGACATCACCGTAAAACGCATGTATCTTGAAACCATGCAGTCCGTGCTGGCCAATCCTTCTTTAGAAAAAATCATCATGCCTGAAAACGGTACCGCCCCGGTGCTGCCCTATTTGCCCCTGGATCGGATAAGACCCAATCCCGCGCCGGCCGGCCCATCTCCGGCTCCGAATTCTGGAGAGTAAGCTTATGACCCGCAGAACTGCATATATCTTCGCTTTTATAGGCGCGCTCCTGATTTTGGCCAGCCAATGCTTTTTCATTGTCCACCAAACCCAGAAAGCGCTGATTTTGCAACTCGGCGAACCCATGCGCGGAATTTTCGAGCCGGGGCTGCATTTTAAAATGCCTTTTGTGCAAAATGTAATTTATTTTGACGCCCGCATTCTCGACTATGAAGCCCGCAAGGCCGATACGCTGACCAGCGACAAGAAAACCATTGTGCTCGACAACTACGCGCGCTGGAGAATCATTGATCCGCTGCGCTTCTACCAGACCGTGCGCACAACGGCCGGCGCGCAATCCCGCCTGGTGGACATTATTTATTCTCAGTTGCGCGCCCAGGTGGGTCGCTATACCATGACCGAAGTGGTCACCACCAAGCGCAGCGAGATCATGAAAATCGTCACCGAAAGCTGTTCCGCGCAGACCAAAGCCTACGGCATAGAAGTGGTGGACGTACGTATTAAACGCACCGACCTGCCCCCGCAAAACCAGCAGGCTATTTTCGGACGCATGCAGACCGAGCGCGAACGGCAAGCCAAGCAATATCGTTCCGAAGGCCAGGAAGAGGCTTTGAAGATCAGATCCATGGCTGACCGGGAGCGGACAATCATTTTGGCCGAAGCCCAGCGCAAGGCCCTGACCCTGCAGGGTGAAGGCGATGCGCAGGCGGTGGCCATTTTTGCGCAGAGCCTGTCGCAGGCGCCGGAGTTTTACGAATTCCAAAAGAGTTTGGATGTTTATAAAAACGGCCTGCAGGGCAACGCGCGTCTGCTGATTCCCTTAGACAGCCCGTTGTTTAAGTATCTGTCGCCTCGCAGTATTAAATAGACCTGCTCGCCGCCCCAACGGTTTTTTTAATTGTTAACTGGAAATGTAATAATTTGCACGTTGACAAACCTACGCAAAAGATTCACTATTATAAAAAAATAACGAGGGAGGCGGAATAAAAACAGATAAACAAACAGGCCCGCCCCACCAGCGCGCGAAAGCAAAGTCTGGACTTTACATCATATTAAGTATAGCAATTGCTTGCTGTGTGTTTTTTTGTTTTCTCCGGTATATGAGCGCCAATTTTCCCGGAGTGGCTTGCTCATATTCCCGAAATACCCCCGGAGAAACGCCGCCGAATTGTTAGTTTAACGCTGCCCGGATGCTGTTTTGCGGCAAAAGGAGTAAAGCGTTTCGGCAATGGAAATCAGCCATGCGGTTTAGGGGCTGCGGGCCGCTAATAATTGATTACACGGGAGAAAAAAGTGTCACACTTTTCAGAAGTTTTTGACAGAATCAAATTGGCTACAAACGCGCGTACCCAGGTAGAACTGGCCGAAGTCCTGGGCATTAGGCAATCAAGTATTTCAGACGCCAAACGCAGGAACTCCATCCCTGCGG
>CBDTYX010000118.1:0-6389 GCA_965364745.1 uncultured Desulfovibrionaceae bacterium
CGCCAAACTGGGACGGAACAAACAAGCCGCTGAATGTCTGGATGAGTTTCTAGAGATTATGCCTAAATTTCGTAAGGACCCGGAACGTTTTTTATATGCCTGGGTGTACAGCGATGAAAACGTGCGGGCTCTTGAGGACGGCCTGCGCCTGGCCGGGTTCTAAAAACGGCAGCCGCAACAGCACGGCTGCCGTCAGTTGACAAATTACCTCAAATTCCCTCGCCAAGCGGTTCCTTCAGAGGTACTTCCTTGGTGCCTTGATGCGTGAGATATACTCCGGCCACAACGATTGCGATAGCCGCAAACTGCATATTGGTCAAAGATTCACCCAGAAGAACCATGCCCATGATTACAGCATTGATCGGAGTAAGATTGGTTACCAGAGAATAACGAGCCACCGGTAAATTTCCAGCCGCATAGGCGGCAAGGCTCTGCGCGCAGGAAGAAATAACCAATCCCAGATAAAGAACCGCGAGAGTGGGCAATAGCGGAAATTCCGTAGGCAGGCTGACCATGGGTAGGGCCAGCCCCGGCGCAAAAAACAGAGCGGCGAACAGGGATTGTATCCAGACCACGAAAATGAACGGATATCTGCCGCCCAGATATCTGAGCACTATCACGAAGGCGATTGTGCCGCAAAGTGAGACCAGTTCCAGAATATTGCCCAGAATGGGGTTGGGGGCATGCTCCGTGGCTTCGCTGAATAATGACAGCATGATCACACCGGCCATGGCGACAATAAACCCCAAATATCCGAGATTACGCACCTTTTCCTTGAGAATCAGCCAGCCCGCAATGGCGGCCATGACCGGCTCGATGGACCACATCACCCCGGCTTGGGCTGCTGAAGTGTAAACCAGGGCCAATTCCTCAAAGAGAAAATAAATGCATGGGTCGCCCATAACGCAGATGAACAACAGCAACCAATCACGCTTGGAGATGGTTTTGATCAGTTTCAGATAATCCAGCCTGATCACCAGCGGAGTCATAATTACCCCGGCCAGGAGGAGCCGGATAAAAACCACGAAAATCGGATCATAGGCGTCCAGGGCCACCTTGACCGCAACCAGCGCGCTGCCCCATAAAACGCTGTTCACCAAAGCGGCCAGCATTGGAAGAGAAATGATCCGATCGTTTGTTTGTGTCATAACAGCTCCACAATTTATTTCGAAATAAATATCTGAAGGCTTATATCCGTTGCGGCCGTCTCCCCATGGGCTGGAGACAGCCGCTTGGCGGTTATTTTGAGAACTCAGGTGATAACCGGGTTCAGCCACTCGCCTTTTTTTAGCTTGGGCTCGCCGTTATCGTCATATTCCTTTAATGGAACCGGAGGATTGATTTTCTGGGTGAGCAAACTGACCGCTACCATAACCACCAGGCAGAGGCTCGGGGAGAGAAGGGTGAACCACCACCAATTATCCAGAGGTGAAAGAATGCCTTCCCAGGAAAAACCCATGGCCATGCTACCGCCGATAACCCGGAAACCGAAACCGGCGATCATGCCGGCCAGGGCACCATAGCCGTTGGCTTTTTTCCAGCACAGGGCCAGGGTCATGGGCACGAACATGCAGGCCAGCAAAAGGTCAAAAACGAAGACGGACATATTTTGCGCATAGGGGAAAGCAACCGCTATGCCGTAGCCGCCGAAGGCCACCACCAAAATCAGGATGCGGGTGACCAGGATGATGCTTTTGTCCGAGGCGTTGGGCACGAAGATATCCTTATAGATATTTTTGGCGAACAGCCCGGACACAGCCAGAATGCTTGATGCCGCCGCGGACATGACCGCCGCGAGACCGGCCCCCAGAAACAGGCAGACCAGGGGTGCCGGCAGGATATGCTTGAACATGACCGGTAAAATTAATTCCGGATCATCCATGAGCAGTTCCGTGGGCAAGAGGCCCTGATCGAACATTACCCGGCCCATCTGAGCGATGTAATAAACCAGCAAAGTGGCGATGAACAGGGCGACCATGGCCAGGCAGCTGGACCTGCGGATAACGCTCACCGATTTGGCGGCAAAAGCGCGCTGCATGAGGTCGGGAGTGGCCACTCCGCCAATGCCCACTATCAGCCAGCCGGCCACCCAAGGAATCCATTTGCCCGTGGGGTTGCCATCCTGGGGCAAAATATGGGTAATTTCAATCGGCACATGCGCCCGGAAGTTTTCCCAGCCGCCCACGGCGTCAAGCGCCACCGGGAAAAGCACCAGAATGCCGGCCAGCACCAGGGATACCTGGAAGATATCCGTGGTGGCCACGGCCCACAGCCCACCCATGATGGTATACAGACAAATGACCACCAGGGCCACTACCAGCGCGAAATTCGGGTCCCAGCCCAAAATAGGCGCAATGAGCTTGGCGAAAACCAATACTTGGGTGGCCACCCAGAACATGAAACCGCCGGTAAGGAAAATTGAGGCGATAATGCCGCAAATGCGTCCGTAGCGGTCATAATAAAGGTCGCCCAGGCTGATCAGGCGCAGCTTCCAGATTTTGGGCATATAAAACATGAAACACAGGGCCATGCACACGAACGCGCCGCCGGAGTCGGTGAGAATGCCCCACTGCGACTCGGAGCTCCAGAACCCGTCGGTAAATGAGGTGCCCGCGGTGCCGATGAGCACGAAGCCACCCAGATAACAGGGCATCAGCGCGAAAAACGAATACATGGTGTTCAGCTTGCGGCCGGCCACCAGAAAATCTTCCGTGGACTTGACGCGGTCCTTGACCCAAAAAGCCACGGCCAGCATCGCCAATATATAGGCTACTAGTCCTATGGTATATAGCATATTTCTGCCTCCCGAGAGTGTTAAAAACCTGGCGAACGCCCCGGCCGCAGCCAAGGGCGCTCGCCCCTCCGGTTAGAAGCCCGGAATTTGGTTGGGAAAGTAATCCTGTAAAGTACCCTCGCGGTAAACATCCACGGTGGAACAGTGCAGCGATCCGCCAAACGGCACAGCTTGCTCGAACGGTACCGGAACAACTTCGAACCCCATCTTGTCGAGTTGCTCACAGTAGGCGGTTTCATGAGCTTCCACGGCCACTGTGTTTGGACTCAGCGCCAGGATATTGGCCGAAATCCAGTACGGGCCCTGGTGTTCGTCAAGGACGCCGTGCCGGTAGTCGAAATAGTGGGTAGGAGGCGCGCACTCCACCATTTCCCAATCATTTCGTTTGTAAAATTGCTGGAGTTTTTCCGGCAACGGCATGGCCACCGGACAAACCATAACTATGCCGGGCTTGATGGGTGTGAGCATGCCGTCAACGTGCCAGGGTTGGAAATTCGTGTCCGGCAGGGCGATTTTATGCACTCGGAAGCCCTTGGCCGTGTAATACTGCGCGAACCAGCGCCAGCCGCATTCGTTGGTTACCGCCGAGCGCATAAACAAAATGTCCTTGCCGTAGCGCTGGCCGTCGGCCGCGTCGAACAGCGGTTCTCTTTCCAGCATATGGTAATGGCAAGCTTCCATGCGCTTTTGTTTGGTCTCGTCATCCCAAACCCACTTGAAGTTTTGCCAATAGCCGGCTTCAAAATACTCGTCGCGCAGGCGGGGTCGTGGCGCGGAAGACCATTGGAAATTGGGGTCTTCGTGAAAATATTTCTGTAGGATATCCCGGAAGTTAAAGGCTTCGTAATAACGGGTCCGAAGGCACATGGGACATTCCAGAATCTCATTGCCCAGTGGGAAAAACACATCACGCGGCGGCTGGCAGCCACGTTGCAGAGGAACAGTCCAATCCGGAGTGCCGCTGGGTTGGTAAGTGTTAATCACCTTGGGGCGGTCAACAATAATACCCCGCTTTTCCATGATCCGCTGAAAACCGTCCATCTGTTCCTCGGCCGCATCCTGCATTTCTTGGGGCATGGGGCCGTGGTAATTGGGAATGCTCAATTGGGTGTGGTCCCAGGAAGGATCCGGAAAAGGCAGGCTACTACCCCGGCAACTGCCGAGAATAACGCGCTTCAGAGGATCCCATTCGTTCCAGCAATTGACTATTGTAGACATACGCTACCTCGCTTTTTACGGTTTAAGGATTATGCGGATGAAATAATCCATTGTGGGTGACTTCAACCCGTCCGCAATTTCAGCATTAAGCAAGGCGCCGCTTTCTTGTAAGGAGACTACAGGAGACCACGCCCGGGAGGTGAAAAGAAAAAACGCGGCCCATGCTGATTGCAGCAGGACCGCGCCTTAAATTAATGGTCAGATTGAGTGGAACCGGCCGATTACCCCACCCGCTCCGCCTTGATGATAATCACTGGCTCCAGGGGTACGCTTTGCCGGGTGGGCACGGCGGCGATTGCATTGCTCACCTCCTGGCCGGAAACCACCTTGCCGAATACGGCATAAGCCCAGCCGTCAACGGTTTTGGCCTTGTAGTTCAAAGCCCGGTTGTCCACCAGGCTGCTGTAGAGCTGCTAAGCGGCCGAATGCGGACCATTGGTGCGGGCCATGGCAGCGGTGTAGCGGTCTTTCTTGAGACCGTTGTCCGTTTCATTGGCGAGGGGCGCCTTGGCGCCATTTTCCTTGAGGTCCGGCGCCAGGCCGCCGCCTTGAATGACAAAACCGGGCACTGTGCGGTGGAAAATCGTGCCGTCGTAGAAGCCTTCACCCACATATTCCAGAAAATAGGCCACGCTTTTGGGCCTTGCCCGTACTAGCCAGAGCATGTTTGCTTTTTGAGATTGCCGCTTGACTTTTTAACGGGCGACAAAGCCGCCCTATGGCGATCTCGCGGGCGTTGCGCGGCAATGCTTCACAACGCCGGAGCATTTTATCTATATATGCAATTTTAATGTTAAAATGCTCTAAAGGCTGAAATTCCGATTTTTGAAATGCAAAAGGGGCGCGGCTGAAATTAAATTCGGCCGCGCCCTTGACGCTTTAAAAGCCTGTGAAGGCGCAAAGGTTACGGCTGGGCTTGTCCTTCCGCGTCGGCAGCGGCATCGGAACCGGCCTCCGAGGCGTCGGCGGCAGGCTTGCGTTCGTCCAGCCAGTTACGCATGGCCCTGATTTCTTCGGCCTGATGGACAATAATATCTTTAGCCATATCCACAACTTTGGGATCATTGGATTCGACCAGGGCCGGGTAGGCCATTTCCAGGGCCATGGCATGGTGGGGAATCATCATCAGCACAAAGTTCATGTCCGGATCAGCGGCCATGGCGTGCTCGCGCATGGCCCGCATCTCTTCGCTCATCCTGTCCCAGGCGGCCTTATCCTTGCCGCCCAGGTCTTCCAGCCATTTGAGCATGATTACGATCTCGCCCTGCTGGGCCTTGTTCATTTCCTCGGCCCAGGCCTTGACCTGCGGGTCCTTGCCGTCTTTGAGCACGTCATTGCACATGGCCACGGCCCCGGAATGGTGGGGAATCATCATAGACAGGAAGATTTTGTCCGAATATTGCTCATGCATGCCCGGAGCCATGTTGTCGGCCGCGCCCATGTCCATGCCCTCATGCCCGGTCTGTCCGGTGCTTGTGGCAGTGGTCGCGGCCGGCGGGGCGGCCTCTTCGGACGCGGCCGGAGCGGTGGCGTTCTGAGCTTCCCCCTTGTCTTGCGAGCAGGCCGGAGCGGCAAACAGCAAGATGATCCCTAAAGTCAACAAAGCTAACTTTTTCATGATAAGCCTCACAATCGGGTTTTTATTCATGCCGGGAGGGCGGCCGAACACTCGGCCACAGCCGTATCCGTCCGGCGGGTATGTTCCTGGCGCAACCATATCGCCAGTTTTGCGGCGGCGGAATGCAAATCGTCAAGGCTGCCGTCATTGCGCAAAACAAGGTGTCCGGCTTTAATTTTATCAGCCTCGGACCACTGCCAGGCCGTCAGGGCGCGGGCGGTTTCAGGCGAAAGGCCGCGCTCGGCCAATCTAGCAAAACGTAAACTTTCCGGACAGCTCACGGTAATTATTATAGGCGCGGCAGCCCGCGCAGGCAAGGGGCGGCCGCCGGGGCCAAGGCGCGAGCACCGGGGCAGGGGCGTCGGGGGCGGGCTTCCGGCCGGGGAGGGATTTTTTTTATCGTGTCCGTGCCAACCGGCTTCAAAGTACAGGGGAATTTCAGCCGCGGCAGCCTGGACGTAAGCGTTGCTTTTCCAAAAAGCGCGCAGTTCGCCTTGCACCAGGGGATGAATGAGGTGTTCCACCTCGCGGCGCAGAGCGTCATCTTTGCGCATGGCCGCGCCCAGGGCGCGGCGGTCCACGGGCGCATCCGCAGCGGGCGTGAAGCGGCCGTTAAAGCGGCGGTGGAGCAGATCCCGGCCGGGGCCGCCCGGCGCGTACAGGCGGTCCACAGAGGAGTCGGCGCTGAACGTGGTCAGGCCTTCGGCCGCAAGGGCGCGCAGCAGAGCGGATTTGCCGCAGCCGGGCAGGCCGGTGATG
>CBDTYX010000119.1:0-6261 GCA_965364745.1 uncultured Desulfovibrionaceae bacterium
TTGCGGGCTTCAGGCGGCACAACCAGCTTTTCCATATAAAAACTGGGGCCGGGGTCGTACATGGAGCCTTTGGGCGTGGCGCCCACTACGGAAATGGCGTTAGGCCGGCCGTAAGCAAGCAATTTGGTGCCCTCTACGGGGTCAATGGCGATGTCCAGGGCCGGGCCGGAGCCGGAGCCCACTTCTTCGCCGTTGTACAGCATGGGGGCGTTGTCTTTTTCCCCTTCGCCGATAATGATGCGGCCCTTGATATTTAAGTTGTTGAGGGTTACGCGCATGGCGTCCACAGCCGCGCCGTCGCCGGCGTCGGTATTTCCTTTGCCCAGCCAGCGGGCGGAGGCGAGAGCTGCGGATTCGGTAACTCGGACCAGATCCAGGGAGAAGTTGCGTTCGGGGATAGACATTTTAGCCCTCCAAACAAGTATTGACGCGGTTAACTGGTTGAGCGCTTAAATAAGCCCAAGATCACTCAAGGCCTTGCGCAAAATTTTTTCATTTTCCGGCAGCATGGGCACCAGGGGCAGGCGGAACTCAAGATCCATTTTGCCCATGAGGTGCAGGGCGGTTTTTACCGGGATGGGGTTGGTCTCCACAAACAAAGCGCGGCACAGGGGCAGCATTTTGAAGTGCAGGCGTCTGGCCGCGGGCAGGTCGCCGCCCTGCACGGCTTTGCACAATTGCGCGGTTTCTTTGGGCATCACGTTGGACAGCACGGAAATTACGCCATGCCCGCCCAGGGCCATAAGCGTGAGAATGGTGAAATCGTCCCCGGACAAAATGATCATGTCAGGGTCGCAGGCTTCAATAATGGCGGAGTCAAGGATCATATCCGCCGTGGCTTCCTTGATGGCGCAAACCGAAGGAACTTCCCTGCGGATGCGGGCCACGGTGGCGGCGGACATGGCGAGGCCGGTGCGGCCGGGCACGTTATATATGACCAGGGGAATATCCACTTCCGCGGCAATGGCTTTGAAATGCTGGACCAGCCCTTCAGGCGTGGGTTTGTTGTAGTAGGGAGTAATGTGCAAGGCCGCGTCGGCGCCTACTTTTTGGGCGTGCCTTGTAAGGCTGATGGCTTCTTTGGTGTAGTTGGATCCGGCCCCGGCCACCACGGGCACTCGGCCGGCCGCTTGTTCCACACAGATTTCAATAACCCGCTCATGTTCGGCGTGGGACATGGTCGCGGATTCGCCGGTGGTGCCGCAGGGCACCAAGCCGTTAATGCCTTGTTGAATTTGCCACTCGATCAACTCGCGATAAGCGTCTTCATCAATTTCGCCGTTACGAAACGGAGTGACCAAAGCGGTTAAAGCGCCTGACAATTGCATATCCAGCTCCTTGCCGCCGGTCTTTATCCGCCTCAAAGCCTTTAATCCGGTTTTGGGCAACAAGCGGCGGGCCTGGCTGATTTACCGGAGAGCGGCGAAACGGATTCAAACCGGCAATAAAATTTGCGGGTAAGTGTAAATCCGGCGCGTTTTATTAGTCTGCCGCAAGCTTGAATAAAGTCAAACACGGGGCCGTGCCGTTTCCGGAAAAGCGCGCTTCAGAACGCATTTTTCGAAAGCGGCGCGCACAGATTTACACATCCGGGATTAGTGTAAATGGCCTTGAACTAATTAGCAAGGGAGATTTGTCTGTTTATGTGAAATTTGGTGCAAACTCGCTAAGCAAGAGGTTATGCCGGCTCGCGAAAACCGGGATTTAAAAATATGAAAAAAATTTTTATTAAAAAAATTGTGAGACTGTCGCAGCGCAACAGGTAAAGCCCGGCATTTAACAGCAAACTTTTTGGCATTGCGTGACTTTGGCTGATAATGCGACTGCCTAGATCAACCTTTACTTTACAAAAGCTGTCGGCTATTTTGTAAAGAAGTGGGACAGGCGAGTCAAAAAAAGCATTTTTAACCTACGAGAATAGATTTGATAAAGAGCTGTTCTGTTGCTTTTTAGGTAAATCGTGTCGCGCAATTCGGCGCGCCTTCGGGGACAGGCATTTCTATGAGGTAAAGCCCGAAGGCGGCGGCGTTAAGATTTTTGGCTGTCCCGAAAAGATTTTCTATACTTCCTTTTAAAAACTAAGGCGCGATGTGTTGCAACTGTCAGCAAAAACCATTAGCCCCGAGGGAAATTACATGAAAAAACTTATCTACGTATTTCTATTTGTGGCCATGTTTTGTGTCGCTTTTGGCCCGTCAATCGCCAAGGCCGCGGAGTATAACTGGAAGCTGGGCCATGAAGAAGTGCCCGGCGGTTACTATGACAGGCTAGGCAAGGAATTCGGCAAACGTCTGGCTGAAAAGTCCGGCGGCAGAATCGAGCTGAAAGTGTTCCCGGCTGAAACCATCGGCACCAGCGAAGATATGCTGGAACTGGTCAGAACTGATGCCATTCAGTTCAACTTTGCCAGCGCCATACACGCCGGCTCCCTTGTCCCCGAAGCTCAAGTTTTCTTGCTGCACTATCTTTTCCCCAGAGATATAAAAGTGATGCAGGATGTTTGTCAGAAAGGCACATTCCGCGATCTTTTGAACCCCTGCTATGAAGCCAAGGGGCTTGAGCCTCTGGGTTACGCTTCTGAAGGCTGGATGACCTGGACCGCCAATAAGTCCATCAGAACCCCCGCGGACATGAAAGGCGTGAAGTTCCGCACCGGCACCTCTCGTTTGATTGTGGACAGCTACAAGGCCTATGGCGCAAACCCGACTCCCGTGCCTTTCAGCGAAGTGTACTCAGGCTTGCAGTTGAACATGATTGAAGGTCAGGAAAACCCGATTTTTGTGAACTACGATATGAAATTCTATGAAGTGCAGAGCCACATGATTTCCGCGTACACCTCCCCCTTCGCCTATGCTCTGGTTACCGGCACCAAGTTCATGGCTTCTCTGCCTGAAGATATCCAAAAGATCATCAGGGAAGTCGCTACTGATCTGATTCCCTATGCCTTCGAGCTGCAGGAAGAATACAACAATGAAATGTTGGAAAAGATCAAGCAGGATAAGCCCGAGATGGAAATCATCACTCTGAGCGATGCCGAGATTGATGCTTTCGCCAAGCTGGCCCCCCCTGTGCAGAAGATTTACATTGAGATGGCTCCTGAAAAAGGCCCCGCCATCCTCAAGGCCTTGCAGGAAGATATTAAAAACTTCAGCAAATAAGTGACTATCCGTCCGGGCGGGTCTGTTTCGGCCCGCCCGGCGTCTTGTTCTACAGATCTCAATAAGTTCCGCGGCATGGGAAATGCCCGCAGCCGGCGGCGATGCATAGCGCAAGTTCGGTGATGCTTTTTTGAATTTACCGCTCAACCCGTGCTGCGGTATTTTGCCGATACTTTGTTAGAGGGGAGCGCGCGGCCGCTTGCGTTTGACACGCGCATATTTTCAGCATCGCAGCTAAGCTCACGCCCCTAACAGGCCTTGCTCCGGTTTTGGGCGGCAGGCCTTAGTAAGTCCGGCTGGTTTATCTGATTGCGGGGTGGAGTAAGCCGGCGGTAAAATTTGCGTAATTATATGAATTTTATGTTTTTCTGCCCGGCATTAAGCCGGCGTTTCAAATCAGGCCCGGCGGTCATCCAAATTTTTAGAAAAACGGCCTTCTGTAGCGATATTTTTTATGATGAACATGCGTCGGCTATCTCGGTATAGTGAAATCGACTTGAGTTAAAAGAGCCCCCCTGTTTACCTGAAATTTGGCGCAAGGAAGCGGGAGAGTGGGGTTGTTGCCGCCTGGGGAGGGGGCTCTTCGAACAAGGCCGTATGTACTGCTGAATAAAATAAGGGTGCCGCAGCAGAAACCTAGGGAAAAACCTAATGTTTAACAGCAAACTTTTTGGTGTTGCGGAATTTCGGCAGATCATGCTAACGCTTAGGGCAACCTTTCCTTTACAAAAGCTGTTGGCTACTTTGTGAAGAAATGGGGCAGAAGCGCTGGGAGAGAAGACATCTTTAACTTAAAGCAACAAGCCTGGTAAAGAGTTATCTTGTTGTTTTTAAGAAAATTGTGTCGACAATCCGGTGCGTAAGACGAGTGATCGGCCTTTTCTGCAAAGGCAAAACTCGGCGGAGCAGGGCAAATTTTTGGGCGTTTCCAAAATGTTTTTTCTGATCCGTTCCATAGACTGCGGCAAGATGTGTTGCACTGCCAACAAAAAACCATTAGCCCTGAGGGAAACCACATGAAAAAATTGACCTACGTATTTCTATTTATGGCCATGTTTTGCGTAGCTTTTGGCGGATCAATCGCCAAGGCTGCAGAGTACAATTGGAAGCTTGGCCATGAAGAAGTGCCCGGCGGCTACTATGACAGGTTAGGCAAGGAATTCGGCAAGCGTCTGGCCGAGAACTCCGGCGGCAAGATCGAATTGAAGGTGTTCCCGGCTGAAACCATCGGCACCAGCGAAGATATGCTGGAGCTGGTCAGAACTGACGCCATTCAATTTAACTTTGCCAGCGCCGGCCATATCGGCTCTCTCGTTCCCGAAGCCCAGGTTATGTTGCTGCATTATCTTTTCCCCAAAGATATTAACGTGGCCAAAGAAGTGCTCCAGAACGGCAAATTCCGTGAACTGCTGAACCCCTGCTATGAAGATAAGGGGCTTGAGCCGCTGATGTACGGCACGGAAGGCTGGCAAGTCTGGACCACCAATAAGCTTATTCGTACCCCTGAAGATATGAGCGGCGTTAAATTCCGCACCGCCACCTCCCGCCTTATTGTGGACAGCTACAAAGCCTACGGGGCCAACCCCACCCCCGTGCCTTTCAGCGAAGTCTACTCCGGCTTGCAGTTGAATATGATTGAAGGCCAGGAAAACCCGGTATTTGTGGCTTATGACATGTAATTCTATGAAGTGCAGAAGTACCTGACCTTCGCCTATGTGTACCCCTTCCCCTATGCTTTGATTGCCGGCTCCAAGTTTATGGCTTCTCTGCCTGCGGACATTCAGGAGATCGTTCGGAAAACCGCCAATGAACTGACTGCGTATTCATTCCAGTTGCAGGAAGAATATAACAATGAAATGCTGGAAAGAATCAAGCAGGATAAGCCTGATATGGAAATCGTCCATTTGACCGATGCCGAAATTGCGGCTTTCGCCAAGCTGGCTACGCCCGTGCACAAGGTTTATATTGAGATGGCTCCTGAAAAAGGCCCCGCCATTCTCAAGGCTTTGCAAGAAGATATTAAAAACTTCAGCAAATAGTTGCTTGCCGGTCCGGGCGGGTCTATTTCGACTCGCCCGGGCGCGGCCTTCATTAATTTATCTCCGCCCGGTCTGGCGGATTGCTCCGAAAAATGACGCTGAGCTTTTGTGTGGCTTTTACACAAAAGGATGATCCGGATACGCACAGATAGTATTCGGGTCAAAAAGTTGCGAAAAATTTGTAAGCGGATTTTTGTCTTAAATTTTGTGACCATTATAAGCTGTAAGTGCAGAGTGGGTGCATTTGCAGACCGCCAGGAGGATGAAAAACAGATGCGAGCTTTTTTTGATAAACTTGATGCTGCTTGTAAAAAGATGGAGGAGTGGATGCTTGCCTTCGGGGTTATTCTCATAACCGCCATCACCACGGGCAATGCCATCAGCAGAAAGGTCTTCAACTACAGTTGGTCATCAGCTGAGGAGTGCACCCAGTTCCTTTTGGTGCTCGTAACCTTTATGGGCATCAGCTACGCGACGCGTAAAGGGCGCCATATCCGCATGACCGCTTTTTTCGAGTTCATGCCTAAGGGCATGCAGAAGGCCATTACCCTGGTTGTCTGCCTGGTGACGGCCGCCATAATGTTTTATCTGGCCAAACACGCCATAACTTATGTGTATAACACCTACAGCGTGGGCCGCGTGACTCCTTCCCTGCGCATACCGTTCTGGACCACGGTTATTTGGGTGCCTATCGGATTGATTCTGGCCGGGATTCAGTATCTCCGCGCCTTTTACAAGAATCTGGTCGAAAAAGACGTCTGGGTTTCCTCGGAGGTCTCTTCCGAGTATTCCGACGAATTTATCGGCGGCGGAACCTGCTAGTTCGGTACCTATAAAACCAACCTGACCCACTCAGGATTTTAGAGGTTTAACCATGGTCACAATAATGTTTTCTTGTATGGTGGTTCTTCTGGTTTTGGCCTTTCCAATGATGATTTCGGTCATTATCGGGCCCATTGCCGTTATGTTTCTTTATTATTCCGATGTGCTTCAACCGGAAATGCTTTTGCAGCAAATGGTCAGCGGCGTGCGGCTCATGTCGCTCATCGCTATTCCCCTGTTTA
>CBDTYX010000120.1:0-6256 GCA_965364745.1 uncultured Desulfovibrionaceae bacterium
AAGGGCTCAGGAAGGGTAGGAGTTTTGGAAAGGGGAAACTCAAAGGGCGAGCCCCTTGGGGTTCCCCTCCCTCAATGCTTACGCCGTTAACTAAATTCTCTCCGCGACCAGTTCGCCCATGCGCGTGCAGCCGACTTTTTCTTTGCCGCCCGGGCCCATGATGTCGCCTGTGCGAAAGCCATCGGCCAACACTTGTTTGACCGCGCGCTCCACCGCTTCGGCCTCCGCCTGCAAGGCGAAGGAATAGCGCAGCAGCATGGCCATGGACAAAATCGTGGCCAGGGGATTGGCCAGGTCCTGGCCGGCAATGTCCGGCGCGGAGCCGTGAATGGGCTCATATAACGCGGTATGTTCGCCCAGACTGGCCGAAGGCAGCATGCCGATGGATCCGGTGATGACCGATGCTTCATCGGACAAAATATCGCCGAACAAGTTGCCGGTGACGATGACGTCGAACTGGCCCGGATTGACCACCAACTGCATGGCCGCATTATCCACGTAGAGATGACTGAGCTCCACTTCCGGGTATTCGGCAGCGGTTTCAAGCACCACCTCACGCCAGAGGCGGGAAACCTCCAACACATTGGCCTTGTCCACGGAGCACAGGCGTTTTTTACGGCCCATAGCCACTTTAAAGGCCATATGGGCAATGCGGCGCACCTCGTCTTCAAAGTAGATCATATTGTTGAAAGCCACACGCTGATTGTGACGAATTTCGCGCCCGGCAGGCTGTCCGAAATATACGTCGCCGGTAAGTTCGCGCACAATGAACACATCCAGGCCGTCAGCGGTCAACTCCGGACGCAAGGGGCAGGAGGCGGCCAATTCCGGATACAATACGGCCGGTCGAAAATTGGCGTACAGACCAAGTTCTTTACGAATGCCCAGAAGACCGGCCTCGGGGCGGTTGTCCGGCAAATTATCCCATTTGGGGCCGCCCACCGCGCCCAAAAGCACGGCATCGGCCTCGCGGCAGGCGTTGATGGTTTCCGCCGGCAAAGGATTGCCGGTGGCGTCAATAGCCGCGCCGCCGATAAAGGCTTCCTGCCGGGTAAAAGTATGGCCGAACTTTCGTCCCACAACGTCCAGCACGTGCAGGGCCTGGACCGCTACTTCCGGACCGATGCCGTCGCCGGGCAGAACGCAGATATGCTTGTTCATAAATATTTTGCCTTTAGTTCCTAAAACGGAACATATTGACTGAATTCTATAGCATTTTTCGCTTTGAGATTGCCGCGTAACGGTCGGCAGAGCCGCCCTGCAGCAACCTCCCTGGAGTTGCTATGCTTTACTTCACAACGCAGAGCATTTTTCCTTAAATATAATTTCAATGTTAAAATGCTCTAAAACCAAATTAACGCCCGGAGGCCTCCAGCTTTTTCCTCGCATACTCAACGAGCCCTCCGCCCTGTAAAAGCTCCAGCATGGCCTGGGGCAGAGGAGGGAAGGCAAGATCTTCATTGGTGCTCACATTGTGAATAGCACCTTTGTCCAAATCAATATTCAGCGTATCGCCTTCAGCGATCTTGGCTACATTGTCGCCCAGTTCAATGGGCAAAAGCCCCATATTGAACGCGTTACGGTAAAAAATGCGGGCAAAACTGTGCGCGATGACCACAGGAATGCCTGCGCCTAAAATGGCTAGGGGCGCATGCTCGCGCGAGGAGCCGCAGCCGAAGTTGCGACCGGCTACAATGAAATCGCCTTTTTTTATCCGTCTGCCCCAGCCTTCTTCCAGGCCTTCCATGCAATGAGAGCCGAGCTCGGCCGTATCGGTGGTCACCAGAAACCGGGCCGGAATAATCGCGTCCGTATCGATATGATCGCCTAATTTATGCACTGTACCGATGTAATTAGTCATATAAAGCTCCTACTACAACTTGCCCGGATGGCAGACTTCCCCGGCCACAGCCGAGGCAGCGGCCACAGCTGGGTTGGCCAGATAAACTTCAGATTCCAGGCTGCCCATGCGGCCCCGGAAATTACGGTTGGTGGTGGCCACGGCCCGTTCGCCATCGGCCAAAATGCCCATATGCCCGCCCAGGCAAGGACCACAGGTGGCCGGGCCCACAATGCAGCCAGCGTCCATAAAGGTTTCAATCAACCCTTCGGCCAGGGCCTGTTTCCAGATGCCGGGCGTGGCCGGCAGCACAATGCAGCGCACTTTTTTGTCCACCTGCCGGCCGTGCAAGACCGCGGCGGCATCTCGCAAATCGCTGATGCGGCCGTTGGTGCATGAACCGATGACTACCTGCTGAATATCCACACCGCTGACGTCGCTCACGGGCTTAACGCTATCCGGCTGGTGCGGACAGGCCACTACCGGCTCCATGCCGGAGACGTCGTGGATGATTTTACGAATATACGTCGCGCCGGGGTCGGCGGACAGGGGCAGGTCTCCGGTGCGTCCGGCCGCTTTGGTATATGCCAGGGTAATGTCGTCCACAGGGAAGAGTCCGGTTTTGCCGCCCGCTTCAATGGCCATGTTGGCCATGGTCATGCGCCCGTCCATGCCCATGCCGGCAATGGTAGAGCCGGCGAACTCCAGGGCCTGGTAACGCGCGCCGTCCACGCCGATTTGACCGATGAGCCAAAGAATGAGATCTTTGCCGGTCACAAAAGCGGGCAGGGCGCCGTTAAAGGTAACCAGAATGGAGTCAGGCACCTTGAACCAGGTTTCGCCCAGGGCCATAGCCGCGGCCAGATCCGTAGAGCCGAAGCCGGTGGCGAAAGCCCCGAGCGCGCCATAAGTGCAGGTATGGCTGTCCGCGCCTACCACCACATCACCGGGCCCGACCAGACCAAGCTCGGGCAACAGGGCATGTTCGACGCCCACAACGCCGTTTTCATAAAAATGGGTCACGTCCATTTCCAAGGCAAACTCGCGGGTGGCTTTAACCTGCATAGCCGACTGAATATCCTTTTGCGGGGTGAAGTGATCCATGACCAGGGCCACGCGGTCTTTGTCAAAGACTTTGGTCGCGCCCATGGCTCTGAAGCTTTTGATGGCCAGCGGCGCGGTAATGTCGTTGGCCAGAGCCAGCGAGATGCGCGCCGTAACCACGTGTCCGGGAACGACCTCCTGTTCCGTGTGCGGCTGCAGAATTTTTTGCACTAAGTTTTTCATAATATCCGTATCCTATTGTTTTCAATTAGTTTTACTGATTAACAATTTTGGGACCCTGCTGTTCCATTTTGACCAGACGGTTCAGAGCGTTAATATAAGCCTTGGCGCTGGCGATAATAATATCCGGGTCCGCGCCGCGCCCGATGGATGAGCAGCCGTCCTCTTCCATAATTACGGTCACTTCGCCCTGGGCATCTGTGCCGCCGGTCAGGGCGTTGACCGAATAGCGCGAAATGCTGGGCTTGCGCTCGGCAATATGGGCAATGGTGTTAAACACCGCATCCACAGGCCCCACGCCGAAAGCCGCATGGCGTTTAATTTCGCCGCAAACGCTCATTTCCACAGCCGCGGTAGGCGGAACCCCTGTGGTGCCGCAACTCAAGGACAGGTTTTCCAGGCGATAATCGTCGGGCAGACGATAAACTTCTTCGAGCACCAGGGCTTCCAGGTCTTCGTCGTAAACTTCGGCCTTAACGCTGCCCAGGCGCTTGATGGCTTCCAGCACGGTGCTCAGTTGCTCTTCATTCAAATGATAGCCTAAACCTTCAAGTTTTGCATTAACCGCGCTGCGACCGGAATGTTTGCCCAGAACCAGCTCGGTTTCAGTCTTGCCGATGGATTCCGGAGTCATGATTTCATAAGTGCCGCGATGCTTGAGCATGCCGTCCTGATGAATACCGGACTCGTGAGCAAAAGCATTGGCGCCCACAATGGATTTGTTGGCCGGGATGGGCTGACCGATGAGCATGGAAATGAACCGGCAGGAGTGGAAAATATGGTTGGTTTTCACCCGGCAGTCCAGATTGTAGTAATCTTTGCGAGTGTGCAGGGCCATGACCACCTCTTCCAGAGCGGCGTTGCCCGCGCGCTCGCCGATGCCGCACAGGGTAACTTCGGCCTGTCGGGCTCCGGCGTACAGGGCGGCCATGGTGTTGGCCACGCCCAGGCCCAGGTCGTCGTGGCAGTGCACGCTGAATACGGCTTTATCGCTGTCCGGCACGTTCTCCAGCAAGTAGCGGATGCGGTCGGCGAATTCATGCGGCTGGGCATAACCCACGGTATCCGGAATGTTGATGGTCGTGGCCCCGGCTTTAATGGCCGTATCCACCACTGTGGCCAGAAACTTCAAATCGGAGCGCGAGGCGTCCTCAGCGGAAAATTCAATGTTGCTCGTATATTTGGTGGCGTATTTCACGGCCCGTTCCAAAATTTCCAGCACCTGATCCGGGGTTTTGTTCAATTTGTACTGCATGTGCAGGGGAGAGGTGGCCAGGAAAATATGCAGGCGCGGGTCGGCCGCATCTTTAACCGCTTCCCAGCCGGTGTCGATATCCGCTTGCAAGGCGCGGTTCAAAACTGCGATTTGACAATCTTTGACTTGGGCGGCCACAGCCCGTACAGATTCGAAGTCGCTTTGGCTGGAAGCGGGAAAGCCGGCTTCAATGACATCCACGCCCAGCATTTCCAGTTGTTCGGCCAGGCGGGTTTTTTCCTGCAAATTCATGGTGGCGCCGGGGGCTTGTTCGCCGTCACGCAAAGACGTGTCAAAAATTATAACTCGATCAGACATGATTTATTTCCTCAAATTCTTCTTATTTTATGTTTGTTGATAAAAAAGCATAAAGCAACCTTACAAACACGGCCGGGCAACCCGGCACATCGGCTCAGCCGACACCGGGAAATCACGCGAACTTAAAAATCGCGGCATTCGGGTGCCGGCTATCGTAGGATGCTAATAAGAAGAAGGCCCAGTACCAGGGTACGGGCCAGGAAATTTTGGGAAAGAATGGAACAGCGAGCGGATTGGATGGCCTGGGCAGCAGGGCGGCCTTGAGACGCAACAGAACCGGCGCGAATCACACCGTGTTTATCTGAAGCAAAGAAAGACGAAAACTGCTGATTCATAATTTTGCAAACAATCCAATCTATTAAGCTCAAGGCACATAGCCTTGTGAAAAGAGAGTTAGCCGCAAGGCGGATCTATGTCAATATATTTTTAAAAAGTTTTTTTATGATGACGCAGAAAAGCACGCAGCCGCTTCTGGTTTGCGGGAGTTTCCCGCAGGTCAGAAGCGGCTGCGTGCGGCTTATGCGTGAAAACACTCAACTAAGCCAGAGTATCCAGGTTCTGCCCCTTGCCCATAGCCGCATTCATCAAATTTTTGGTTGTAGCGCTGATAATTTCCAGCGACGGATCAGGTGCGGCGCCGTTTCCATTAAAGTGTTGCAAAGTCTTACTGATCAGCGTGGCGTTATTCAGGCCGGTTTGCGCTTCAGCGGCCAAATTTCCCAAGCTGCTCGCAGTGCTCACATTAAACATGCAATTCTCCTCCCGATTTGTATGACTTGCAGGGCCGGTTAAAATTGTCCCTATAGCGCTTATCGGCTGGAGATGAAAATACTTTAACGGGAAATATAAATAATTTAAAAAAGCATTTGTATAAAACAAGCAAAATAAGCACTTGAAATTCAAAGTCGTTAAGGTTAACCAAACTCTTTATGCTGATGGTCCGCTTGAAATTCGGTTTTTCAGGCAAGGCTTCAGCCCAATAAAGGCACGTATGGCCACGATTCCCCCCTTGCGTTGCAGGATCAAAGCGCATAAATCGTCGGCCGCCCCCCTACAAACCTTGGAGAAGTTGCTATGGAAAAAATTATTGTTGCGATTCACGGTTTTGGAAACATCGGCCGCTATGCCCTGGATGCGGTTTTAGCCAGCCCTGATTGTGAGTGTATCGGGGTCATTCGCCGATCTGAATCTGTGGGCAAAGACGCCTATGCTTTGCGCGGCGTGCCGGACTATCCAAGTCTGGATGCTTTGCTGGCCGCAGGCTCAAAACCCCAGGTAATTCTGGTAGCCGCGCCTTCGCGCAAAGTGCCCGAGGATGCCGCTTATTACCTGGAAAAAGGCTTACATACCGTGGACAGCTTTGACATTCACCCGGAAATTCCGGAGTTGGTGAAAAAACTCGACGCGTCCTGCCTGAAAGGCAAGGCGGTATCCATTACCGCTGCGGGCTGGGATCCGGGCACGGACTCGGTGTTTCGCGCCTATTTTGAAGCTATGGCTCCGGCGGGGACCACCTTCACCAATTTCGGGCGCGGCCGGTCCATGGGACATTCTGTGGC
>CBDTYX010000121.1:0-6226 GCA_965364745.1 uncultured Desulfovibrionaceae bacterium
GCGCCGGCGATCCGTTTGTCTGTGGTATTTTCAGCGGCCGGGTGCGGGCCATGTTTGACGATCAGGGCCGCACGGTTAAAGAAGCCGGGCCGTCCATTCCTGTGGAAGTGCAGGGTTTTGAGGGCGTTCCTGAAGCGGGCGAGGAATTCTTCGCCGTGGAAGATGAAAAAATCGGCCGCCGCATTGCCGACGAGCGGGCCGCCAAACAGCGCGAGCGCGAACTGGTGCGTGAAACCAAGGTTACTCTGGAAACCTTCCTGGCCAGCAAGCCCGAGGACCAAGAGGCCATCAGCCTGAATCTGCTGGTCAAAGCCGACGTGCAGGGTTCGCTGGAAGCCATTACCGAGGCCCTGAACAAACAAAGCACCGACAAAGTGCGCATCAGCGTAATTCACGGCGGGGCCGGGGCCATCACCGAGTCCGACGTCATGCTGGCTTCGGCTTCCGACGCCATCATTATCGGCTTTAACGTGCGCCCCACGGCCAAGGTCAGAAACTTCGCCGAACAGGAAAAAGTGGATATTCGTTTCTACGACATCATCTACAAGCTGGTGGACGATATCCGCAGCGCCATGGCCGGCCTTCTGGCCCCGGTGGTGCGTGAGGAATACCTCGGCCAGGCTGAAGTGCGTCAGGTCTTCTCCGTGCCCAAAGTGGGCTCGGTGGCCGGGTCTTTTGTGGTTGACGGCAAGATTACCCGCAATGCGGGGATACGCATCCTGCGCGACGGCGTGGTCATTCATACCGGCAAGATCTCCTCGCTCAAGCGGTTCAAGGATGATGCCCGGGAAGTGCTTAAAGGCTATGAATGCGGCGTGGGCATTGAAAACTTCAACGACATTAAAGAAGGCGACGTGTTCGAAGCCTTTGAAAGCGTGGAAGAAGCGGCTACGTTGTAGAATTGAACGGGGGAAGGGGGAGAGCTCCTTTTCCAAAAGTGGCGTTCCCCCTTCCCCCGAATCCCCTTCCCCTTTTCCCTAAAACTTTTAATCGGGTTTACGGAGCAGGTCGGCAGGGTTGCTTATTATAACGGTAAACCTGTGGTCATCGGCATTTTAACTGTGGAATATGTGCTGCACGGCAATGAGTCCCTTAAGGGCAAACGCCGCGTTGCCAACAGTTTGAAGCAGAAGGTACGCAACACTTTTAACGTGGCTATTGCCGAGATGGGTACCGAAGATTCCTTGTCGCGCTTGCGTCTGGTGGTGGTGTCTTTAAGCAATTCCGAGCGCCATTTGACCAGCCGC
This sequence comes from uncultured Desulfovibrionaceae bacterium, assembly GCA_965364745.1. Classification (GTDB taxonomy): domain Bacteria; phylum Desulfobacterota; class Desulfovibrionia; order Desulfovibrionales; family Desulfovibrionaceae; genus JAVBRZ01. The sequence continues at coordinate 1,248 of CBDTYX010000121.1, forward strand.
CTGACCAAATGCCTGGCGCACATGGAAGCTGTTTGCGATGAAGAAATGGTTTACAGCGATATTGAATTTGTGGGCGTGTAGGCGCGGGTGAAGGTATGGGCTCATCGGAGCTGGCCGCCTGGTTGCGGGCACATGACAATTTTCTGGTAGTTTCGCACACCCATCCCGACGGCGACGCCGTAGGCTCTACTCTGGCCGCCGCCCATGTGCTCAAGGCTCTGGGCAAGCAGGTGGTTATGTACAATGCCACCGGCCTGCCTGAAGCATACGATTGGCTGGAGCTTCCTGCGCCTGTGGTCACCAGCCTTGCGCAGCTCGCCGAATTGGGATTTAAGCCCGCGGCCTGCCTGGCTCTGGATTGCGGCGATCTGCACCGGATCGGGGAAGAGCTGGCCCAGGCCTGGGAAACCGGTTTTTTTGCGGCTACGGCCTCCATTGACCACCATAGTGACAACCCGCTGTATGCGGATGTAAACTGGGTCAGGATTGAAGCCGGCGCCACGGCGCAACTGGTGGGCGAACTGGCTGAATTTTTGGGGCTTTCCTTGTCGGGCCCGCTGGGCGAAGCGGTATATTTGGGCATCGCCACAGACACGGGCAATTTCCAGTATGACAATACCAGCGCGGAAATACTGGATATGGCTGCGGATATCGTCAGGCAGGGCCTGGATGTGGGCGGATTCACCGATAAGCTGAACAACCAGTGGACCCTGCCCCGGATGAAGGCTTGGGTGGAGCTTTTAAGCCTTATGGAAACCGCTTTTGACGACCGCCTGGTTTATGTGGCGGCCGAACAGGAATTTTTTACCAAGCATAACCTGCCGGGCACGGATTACAGCGAATTTTCCTCTTTGCTTCGGCGTATAAGGGGCGCCCGCATCGGCATGTTTATTCGCGCTTTCAAGTCCGGACAGAGCAAAGTCAGCCTGCGTTCCACCGGGGCGGTGGATGTGTGCAAGGCTGCGCAGGCCTTTGGCGGCGGCGGACACCGCAATGCCGCCGGCGTGGAAATGGCCGTGCCCCCCCGCGAGGCCCTGGCCGCGCTGCTGCCTCATCTTGAAACCGCCCTGCGCGAGGCGGACGAGGCCGGAGGCGCCTGATTATGCGGGTGGATATGCCGCAACTGGACGGGGTGCTCGTGCTGAACAAGCCTTCCGGGCCCAGCTCAGCCCAATGCTTGAGCAAGATCAAACGAGCTGCAGGCCAGAAAAAAATCGGCCATGCCGGGACATTGGACCCTTTGGCCCAAGGTGTGTTATTAGTTTTGCTCGGGCAAGCCACCAAGCTAAGCAATTATCTTATGGGGCAAAAGACCTATCGCGGGGTAATGCGCTTCGGCGAGATCACGGACACCTGGGACAGCCAGGGCCGGGTTTTGGAAAGCAGGCCCTGGCGGGACGTAGGCGCAGAAGCGGTCAACACCGCAGTTTTGGATTGGAAAGAATTAACAGAGCAGGAAGTGCCGCCGTATTCCGCCGCCAAGCATGAAGGGCAGCCGTTGTACAAGCTGTCGCGGCGGGGTTTGGAAACTCCTGTCAAAATAAAGAGTATTGAAATTTTCAGCGCGGAGCTTATCTCTGTGGATATGCCCTGCGCGACCTTTCGGGTCACTTGCAGTTCCGGCACCTACATACGGTCCCTGGCCCACAGCTTGGGGATGCGACTTGGGTGCGGAGCCGTGCTCACGGAACTGACCCGGGAGTATAGCCACCCGTTCACACTGGACGAGGCGGTGACGCTTGAGGCCTTGCTCGAGGCCCCGGAGCGTTTGGCGCAAATGGTTATGCCTCTGGACAAAGCCCTGCCGCAGTGGCCGCGGGTTTTGCTGACCGAGGCCGAGGAGGCCGCCGTGCGCAACGGCACGCCCCTTGCCATTGCAGAAAACAGCGAGTCCGGCGGTCCTTTTGAGGAGGGCCGGCAAGCTCTGCTGCTTTCGCAAAGCGGCGCGCCGCTTGCTCTGGCAGAAAGCCGGCTTAAAGACCAGCGCCCTGTCTGGACCGTGTTGCGGGGGTTATGGAACTAACCCTAACTGTTTTTAAGGAGTATTGCTGTGGTGATGGATGTTGAACAAAAAAAGAGCGTCATGCAGGAACATGCGCGCCATGAAGGAGACACCGGCTCCGCGGAAGTGCAAATCGCCCTTCTGACTACGCGCATTCTTTCCCTCACGGACCATTTCAAGGCTCACGCCAAAGATTTCCACTCGCGCACCGGGCTTTTGCGCATGGTGGGTCAACGCCGTAACTTGCTGAACTATCTGAAGAAAAAAGATATTCAGCGTTACCGGGCCATTGTTGAAAAACTGGGTCTGCGGAAATAGTTAAGGTGACCTCGCGCAGGCCCGGGCCTGTCCCGGGCCTGCGCAATTGCTTTCGGCAAATATCGTTTTTAACCCTGTAACTAGAGACATACCGAGAAGGGGGAACCGGGAGCAGGGCGCTTTGGAAGGCTTTTCGTTTGAAGCAGCTTTTGGAGGAAGGAAATCCCCAAGGGGATGATCCCCTTGAGGTTCCCCTTCTCCAGACCTCCTCCCCTCCTGAGCCCCGATTGTTTGGAAGGATAAGGACCAGGCGCGACGACTATTTCAGAACTCGTTGTTTTGAATGAAAAAGAAACATTCTTCTCCAACCTGAAACCCGATTAAAAGTTTTAGGGAAAAGAGGGATGAGGTTCGGAGGAGGGAGAAAAACCCCTTTTCCAAAAGGGATTTTTCTCCCTCCTCCGGTTGCCTTTCCTTATTAAGCATTAAGCGCTCCGCCCCCGGACTCCCCTTCACGGACATTTGAGGAATTTATGAGTAATTTATTTAACGCCACCAGGGTGACCGCCACAGTGGGCGGCAAAGAGATTCTCCTGGAAACCGGTCGTCTGGCCAATCAGGCTGACGGCGCGGTGTGGATTCAGTGCGAGGGCACGGTGGTTCTGGCCACGGCCTGCGCGCAGAAAATGGATCAGGATATGGGCTTTTTCCCGCTGACAGTGGAATATTCCGAGCGCATGTATGCGGCCGGGCGTATTCCGGGCAGCTTTTTCCGCCGTGAAATCGGCCGGCCTTCGGAGCGGGAAACCCTTGTTTCCCGGCTCATCGACCGGCCCATCCGTCCCCTTTTCCCCAAGGGATACAGCGATGAAGTGCAGGTGCTGGCCAGCGTGCTGTCTTCGGACCAGAGCACGGATGCGGATGTGCTGGCTTTGACCGCGTCTTCGGCTGCGGTGCATCTTTCCAGCATTCCCTTTGCCGCGCCCGTGGCCGGGGCGCGCGTGGGCCGTATTGACGGCGCGCTGGTGATCAACCCCACCCTGCAGCAGCAGGCCGAGTCGGATTTGAACATCGTGTTTGCGGCCACGCGTGAGGCAGTGGTCATGGTTGAGGGCGAGGCCAAGTTTGTGAGCGAAGATGTGCTCATGGAGGCCATTGCCTGGGGCCACCAGCAGGTGCTGCCTTTGATTGAAGCTCAGGAAGAACTGCGGCGCCTGGCCGGCAAGGCCAAGATGGAATTTGCGCCCCCGGCCGCGGATCCGGCTTTGGAAGCGCGGGTTATTGAGCTTGCTTCCGCCCGACTTGACGAAGCTTTGCGCATTCCGGAAAAGATGCCGCGTCGCGACGCCCGCAGGGCCGTGAAAGCCGCGGTGATCGCGGAAGTTGCCGCTGATCCCAAATATGCGGATGACGCGGCGGCCCTCGCCCAGGTGGAGCCGGTTTTGGAAGCGCTGGAAAAAACTATCGTGCGCCAGCGTATTCTTAAGGAAGGTCGGCGCATTGACGGCCGCGACGTTAGAACCGTGCGCCCCATCACCATTGAAGTGGGCCTTTTGCCGCGCACGCACGGCTCGGTGCTGTTTGCGCGTGGTGAAACCAAGTCTCTGGTGGTTACCACTTTGGGCAGCTCCACAGACGAACAGCGCATGGATTCCTTGAACGGGGATGTGACCAAACGCTTTCTTATGCATTATAACTTTGCGCCTTTCTCTGTGGGTGAAGTCAAGCCCGTGCGCGTGTCCCGTCGTGAAATCGGGCACGGCGCTTTGGCGGAAAAGGCTCTGGCGCCTATTTTGCCCAGTGAGGAAGACTTCCCCTTCACCTTGCGCGTCGTTTCTGAAACCATGGAGTCCAACGGTTCGTCCAGTATGGCCGCTGTCTGCGGCGGTTGTCTCTCGCTCATGGACGCCGGCGTGCCTCTTAAGGAGCCGGTGGCCGGCGTGGCCATGGGGCTGATCAAAGAAGGCGACGAGTATATAGTGCTGACCGACATTTTGGGCGATGAAGACGCCCTGGGCGACATGGACTTCAAGATCGCGGGCACGGCCGAAGGCGTCACCGCGGTGCAGATGGACATCAAGATTACCGGCATTCCCACGGAAGTAATGGCCAGGGCTATGCAGCAGGCCAAAGAAGGCCGCCTGCATATTTTGGGCGAAATGCAAAAAGCCCTGCCCGCCTCGCGATCCGAGCTTTCCCGCTACGCCCCGCAGCACGCCTCTGTGGAAGTTAACCCGGACATCATTCGCCTGGTTATCGGACCCGGCGGCAAGAACATTAAAGCCATCACCGCGGCCACCGGCGCCAGCATTGATATTGACGATTCCGGCGTGATTTCCATTTTCGCGCCCACTTCCGATGCCATGGAGCAGGCCAAGCAGATGGTCCAGTACTATGACCAGCGGCCCGACCTGGGCAAGAATTACGTGGGCAAAGTGCGTAAGATTATGGAAATTGGGGCCATTGTGGAAATTCTGCCCAATGTGGAAGCTCTGGTGCATATCTCGCAGCTGGATACCTCCCGCGTGGGCGAAACCGGCGATGTGGCCCAGCTCGGCCAGGACATGACCGTTAAGGTCATTGAGATCAACGGCGACCGCATTCGGGCCAGCCGCAAAGCCGTGCTTCTGGAAGAGCAGGGCATTGAGTGGAAGCCCGAGGATACGGCCCGCCCGTCCGGCGGCGGGCGTGACCGTGACCGCGGCGATCGCGATCGGGG
>CBDTYX010000122.1:0-6224 GCA_965364745.1 uncultured Desulfovibrionaceae bacterium
GCCCCGGTTTCGGCGATGACCCGGCGCGCGCCCATGCGCCTTGCGAGCAGGGCCTGGCCCAGGGCGTTGTTGAGCTTGTGCGCGCCCAAATGGTTCAGGTCTTCGCGCTTAAGATAAATTTGCGCCCCGCCCAGACGGTCGCTGAGGTTACGGCAGTGAAACAGCGGGGTCTGCCGGCCCACGTAGTCGACCAAGAGCTTATCAAGCTCGGCCGTGAAGGCGGGATCGGCGGTGTAGCGGTTAAAGGCCTCTTCCAGCCTTTGCAGTACGGGCAGGGCGGAATCGGGCACATACTGGCCGCCGTAGGGGCCGAAATAGCCCTTGGGCGCGGCTTTGAAGTTATCCGGGGTGGTTGCGGCAGCGGTGTTTAAGTTAGACATGGTGACTCTCCGTTTTAATTTGTTTGGGCGGAGAGTCCTTGAGGCGGGGCTGTAAGCAATAAAAAACCGCGGTTTTCGGATTTCTCCGCCGCGGTTGCTTATCGCTTTATTGCCTGTTTATTTTGATTATGCGTAAAGACCACGGCTCATATTAGTTGAGCCGCCACCAGTTTTGCGTGAGGATGTTGATCTTTAGGTTTCGCATGAAAGACATATGCCCGCTCTTAAAAAAAATGTCAATGAAAACTTGAAGATAAAATCGAATAATTTTTTATTCTTCTTTCCGCCCCGGTTCCGCGCCTTCATCCGCCTTGGCCGCGGGCTTTTTGGCGGGCTTGAGCGGTTCGCTCAAAAGATGCATGCGCCTGGGCATGAAAATAAAAGTGTAAACGGGGCCGGAGAGCAAATAGCCGATAATGATGACAAAGCCCAGGAGCTTGGGTTCGGCCGCGATGCAGGCGAACAGCAGCATGACCGTAACCATGGATGAAAACGGGTGCACCTTGAGAAAACCGTATTCTTTAAACGCGAAATAGCGCACCCGGCTGACCATGACCACAGCCAGCAAAAAGGTGAAGACCAGGCAAATATAAGGCATGGCCGACCACATCCAGGCGGGCAGCATGGGTGAAAACAGCACCAGCAAAGCCACGGTGCACCCGGCGGCCGGAATGGGCAAACCGGTGAAAAACTTTTTGCTGCCGGCTGAACCGGCAATGTTGAAGCGGGCCAGGCGCAAGGCTCCGCAGGTAACGTACAGGAAGGTGATGACCAGGCCCACCCGGCCGAACTCGGAAATTTGCCATTGAAACATCAAAAAGCCAGGCGCCACGCCAAAGGCCACCAGGTCGGCCAGCGAGTCATACTGCACCCCGAATTCGCTGCTGGTGTTGGTCAGTCTCGCCACCTTGCCGTCCAGCCCGTCCATGAGCGCGGCGAATAAAATGGCGATGGACGCGCCTTCATAGGCGCCCTGGGCGGTCCAGATAATGGCCAGCACCGCGGCGAACAACGAAGCCGAAGTGAGCAGGTTGGGCAAAATATAAATGCCTTTATGAAAGGGCATGGTTTTTTCTTCAAACATAAGCGTACCTACAGGTCCAGTTCACAGACCGGGATTATGCGGTTTTGCGGGCAATGACCGAACTGCCGGCCAGCACGGTTTCGCTGAGCAGGAGCGAAGCTTCGTAGCCTTCCGGCAAATAGACGTCCAGGCGGGAGCCGAATTTGATCAGCCCGAAACGCTCGCCCCGGGCAAGCCTGTCGCCCTGCTCCACCCGGCAGACAATGCGCCGGGCAATGAGCCCCGCGATCTGCACCACGGTAAACACGCGCCCGGCTTCATCTTTAATGGCGTAGGCGCAGCGCTCGTTGTCCGTGGAGGCTTTGTCCCAGGAAGCGTTGAAAAACTTGCCGGGGATGTACAGAATCTTCTCCACTTCGCCGGCCACGGGCGCGCGGTTGACGTGCACATTGCCCACGTGCATGAAAATGCTGATGCAGGTGCGCGCCTCGCCGCTGATGGGGTCGGGCGCCGGCTTAATGCTGATGACCCGCCCGTCGGCCGGGCTGACCACCAGGCCTTCGTCCTGAGGGATAACCCGCTCCGGATCGCGGAAGAAATTGCAGGAAAACGCAAAGGCCGCAAAGCAGACCAGAGTGAGAATGCCGCAGCCGACCAGGGCCGAGGCCAGGGTAGCCACCGCGGTGATGCCGATAATATGATAGCCTTCGGGAGCGATGCCGATGGATGGCGTACGCATGGATTTAAGCCGCCTTTACTTATGCGCCGGGCATAAAGTTAAATGGGGTTATTGCCGAGAACAGCGGATTCATTGTTTTAACCTAACTTACTTTTGCGGCCTTGGCAAATGCGGCGCGTACCTGCACAGCCGGCCTACGCCTTCCCGCGCCCGCCCGGCCGCCAGGCAAACAAGCAGAGACAGCGGCACAATAACCAATATATACGGAAAAATATCCGCCTGCGGAATGGAGAACGGCGCGGCAAGAGGCTTTTGCAGCACGGCGCCGAGGCCAGGCCGGCTTTCCGCCGCGTATACGGCCGACAGGCGCGGGTAGAAAAACGTATCCGTAATATACGAGCACAGGTAAATATCCAGGGAGAAGCGGGACAAGCTTTGACAAACCCGGTTCAGGCGCGGGCTTTTTATTTCCAGATCATAGCAGGTGATAAACAAAATCACGGCCAGCAGCATCACCGCGGCCGAATCGTAATAGCCGAACACGGCTATAAATTTGCCGCCCCCGGCCGCCCACATGGTTATAGCCGCCTCAAGAACAACCAGACCCGAAATAAGCCCTGCGCCCGGCAATTTTTTGAGCTTGGGCTGCCATTCGCGGATATACATGCCCAAAAAGTAGTAAGTCAGGGGATAAATGCCGGTCCACCAGGCGGGCATGATCAGATTCTTCCAGCCCATGCCGTCCAGCAGCCCCGGCAGGCCGGTAATCAGGACCATGACCAGCAAAAGCCCCTGCTTGGTGCGTTTGTCCGGCAGGGCGTGGTAAAGGATGTTTAAAAACGGGGCCAGCAAAAACAGGCCCACATACATGCGCACATACCAGCCGTAACCGATGGCCGAAAAAGTGCACACCGACTTTGTCCAATACCAGAAACTTCCGCCCTCGCCCTGGACCAGCACCTTGAACAGCACGGTTAGAACCGCGAAAAACAAATACACCCCGAGCACAAAGGAGATTTTTTTGAAATAGGCGAGCTCCGGCGTTTTGCGCCATTGCAGATAACCGGTAAGCAGCAGAAACAGCGGCACGCAGGTCAGGAACAGCCAGCGCAGGGCGGTTTGGATAAACATGGAGGGACCGGCCAGGGGCGTGACGTAAAAAGCCGTGTTCATCAAAAAATGCACGGCCAGCACAAAAGTTATGGCTATGGCCCGAATAAGATCAAGTCCGCCCACGCGTTGCATGGGTAGATTATAAAGCCCTTTTATTCCGGCGCAAGAAAAATCCGCGCCCACTGCTTCCGGCGGGGGGAACACCGGAGGCCGGCGGGCGCGGAACCGGAAAAATATTTTATTTCGGCCCGGTTCGCCGATCCGGCCTTTTTCGCCTTCCCGGACCGGAGCCTAAGGGAGTCGGCGCGGCGAATGCGATAGTCTCCCGCCGGCCGGCTCCTGGGGAAAAAGCAATAGTAATCTTAACCGGCCGGACTCAGCGGCCGGCCAATTCCGTACAGGCGCATTTTTCCAGATACTTCTCCAGGCGCTGGTCCTTCTGGTAAATGCTGGAGTAAGAATAGGCCAGGCCCTCGATATTCGTGGGCGCGCCGCCGGCCACCTCCAACAGGCGGGCAAACAGCCGCTCGCCTATCTCGGCGCAGGTGCTCCTGCCCTCCATAATGCCCCGGGCGTCGATGTCCTGGTCTTCGGTAAACAGCGCGGGATTGCCGCTGATGCGCACGACAGGCACAATCTGGTTGTCGAACCCGGCCCCGCCGCTGGTCCACATAATCATTTGCGCGCCCATGGCCGCAAAATGGGTGCCGGCCGCGCCGCACAAATGCGAGGCTTCGGACAGGTAAAAACCCGGCTTTACCGGCCGCTCAATGCCTGCCTTGCTGAACTTGAGCACATCCTCCACCTGATGCGTGCCGTATTTATGCAGGGCGCCCAAGGTTTTTTCCTCAATGGTGGTCAGCCCGCCCACGGAATTGCCCACGCTCATGATTTCCGTCTCCACGCCGGGCACGCTCCAGCGGGCCTCTTCGGCCTTGATGATCCGGGCCAGCTTGTCGCGCACCGCCGGGGATGCGCAGCGCTCCAGCATAAATTTTTCGCCGCCGATGAGCTCAATAATTTCGCCGCCTATGACCGTGGCCCCGGCCTCCAGCAGCTTGTCCGCCGCGTAGCCGGCCACGGGGTTGGAAGCGAGGCCCGAAGACGCGTCGGACCCGCCGCATTTCACGCCCACAATGAGCTTGGCAATGGGCGCGTCGGTTCGCCTGTCCCGGCTCATAATCTCGTGCAGTTCTTCAGCCAGGGCCTTGCCGCGGGCAATGGCCCTACGTGAGCCCCCCTGATCCATGACGCGCATGGTCCGGCAGGGCTTGCCGCTTTCGGCAATGGTCGCGGCAATGTCTTCGGGCAAAATGCTGCCGCAGCCCATGGCCACCACAAGCACAGCCCCGATATTGGGGTTTTTGCCCACGCCCGTGAGGTTGTGGACCAGCTCTTCATTGCCGCCGAGCATGCAGGTCACGAAATTGATCAGCACCGCCGCTTCCTCGCCGCAATCGGCGGCGACAGCCCGGCACACGCCGTCCACGCATTCATCCACGCCGATGATCAGCAGCCGGTTGCGCACGCCCACGCTGCCGTCCGGGCGCACATACCCTTTAAAAGTAATTTCGCCGGCCATCAGTCCACCTCCCGCCGCGTGTAATTCATTTCCCGCAGAATATCTTCAATGATTTCATCCGGGATATTGATGCGCTCGCTTTTGACGTTGTGCACGTGCACCAGTTCACCTTTGCGGACGAGCGCGCTGATCGTGCCGCAGGCCGCACCGTATTTGACCATCTGCTCGCCGGGCCGCAAATCGCGCAAGGCGATTTTGTTGCCGGCCGGGATGTTTTCCAGCGCCTCAATCGCAGGCAGGACGCCGCCCTGCTTGTCGATAAGGCTCACCGTCGCCCCGGCCGCGACCCCGGCCAGCAGGGTGGCCACGTTGTCGGCTTCGGACATGACAATGGCTTTGCTCATAAGCGACTCTCTCTCTTTTGTAATTACCAGGATATTTTCAGCTTTATTCCCAAATTTTCCCTCCATCCCCATTGCAACCGGGATTCAGGAGAGGAGGGGTCCGGGGAGGGAACCTTGGGGGGGATCACCCTTGTGGGGTTCCCCTCCCCGGCTGCCGCGCCTAATCCTGAGGCAGGTTGAGCGCGGCTTTGTTGTTTTTGTAGTCACTGACCATCCAGCGGATGAAGCCGTAGAGCATATAGATGATAATGAAGGTCAGGGGCGTGGCCGTGGCGATGGCGCAGGTTTTGATGGTGCCGATAGGCGCCTTGATGAACATCATGCTCAGTGGCACAGCGGCCAGCATCACGCACCAGAACAGGCGGTGGAAAGGCGAGGGCTCTTCGTTTTCCTTAAGGCCGGGCGTGACCGTGGCGGCCATGGTGTAGGCGGCCGAGTCCAGGGTGGTGGCCAGGAACAGGATGGAGACCACGGCGAACAGCAGAATAAAGACCGTTGCCCCCGGCAGAGTGTTCATGACCAGAACGATGGAGGGGTTGTCCAGTCCGTCGGCCAGCATCTGGGCCACGGGCACGGCTCCGGTGATATTGGCGTCCATGGAAAAGCCCCCGATGATCCCGAAGAAGAAGAAACAGCCCGCGCTGCCGCTGATGAGCGTGTTGATGACCACGCTGCGCAGGGTGCGGCCGCGCGAAACCCGGGTGATGAACAGGGCCACAAAGGGCGTGTAGGTGATCCAGTACAGCCAGAAGAAGATGGTCCAGTCTTCAGGGAAGCCGCTGTTGTTGATGGGGTCGGTCCACAGGCTCATGTGGATGTAGTTCTGGAACATAAGCCCCAGGGAGTTCACCGTGTTTTTGAGGATAAAGGCCGTAGGCCCGAAAATGAGGATACCGGCGCAAAATGCGATGGCCAGGTAGGTATTGTAGCTGGAAATGCGCTTCATGCCCCGGCTGATGCCCACATAGGAGCTTAAGGAATAGACCACGGAAATGATCAGAATGAGCACCACATTGGTGGTGAAGGTCGGGGCGAGGTTGAAAATGGAGCAGACGATTTCCGCGACCATGGGCACGGACACGCCCAGAGTGATGGACAGGCC